>JBGPMX010000005.1:0-25881 GCA_041487215.1 Planctomycetia bacterium
AGCACAAGAACAAGCTGCCGGGCAGCGCGGCGGCGGCCAATCCGGACACCAAGTTCGCCGAGCAGATGACGCTGCCGAGCAACGCGACCGGCGACAAGAGCACGAACGCGGACCAGGGGTTCGGCGACCGGGTCAACTTCCCGTATGGCCCGTACATCACCAACCAGGTGCCCGCCAATCCGTTCACCGGCTCGCGCGACGTGCAGAGCCTGGACACATTCCCGGCGACCGCCCCGGGCGGCACCTCCGGCTGGGTGTTCGAGCTCAAGTCGGGCCGGCTCAAGATCAACTGGGATGGCAACGCGCCCGACGGCACGTCGTACTGGAGCCTGTAGCCTGCAGAAATCCGCGAGAACCGGGCGGATCCGAGCCGTTCCGCCCGGTTGTTCGTTTCTGAAATCGCTCGTCCACCACTTCTGACGACCTCACCATGAGCCAGACACGACGCCAAGACGGTTTCACGCTCGTTGAGGTTCTGATCGTGGTCGTGATCATGGGGATCCTGGCTGCCATCATCGTCCCCCAGTTCGGCAAACCGACCGAGGACGCGGCCCTATCGGCCACGATGGCGCACCTCAGCACGTTGCGCGCCCAGATTGACCTGTACAAGAACCAGCACGACGGCAAGTACCCCGGCGTCGCGAACCAGAGCCCGGACCTTACCTTCGAGCAGCAGATGACGCTCCCCACCAACCGGAAGGGAGAGCGGAGCACGGCTGCAGACCAGGGCTACGGCAACTTCAACTACCCGCTGGGCCCTTACGTCACCGGGCGCATCCCCAGCAACCCCTTCAACCAGTCCAGAATCGTCAGCACCGTGACGGCCTTCCCGGCCGCCCCCCCGGGCGGTGCATCGAGCAGCGCGCCGGGATGGATCTACGAGATCACGTCGGGGCGCATTCGCATCAACTGGGACGACAAGCTGCCGGACGGAACGAAGTACTGGGATCTTTAACTGCACCTGACAGCTCAGTTCAAGCTGCGAGGCCACCCGTGCGAGCACGTCGCATCAGCCACGGCGCAGGGTTCACGCTGATCGAAGCCATGACGGCGGTGGTGATTGCCACCGTCGCTTGTTCGGCCATGCTGCTCGCTGTCAGCCAGTCCTTGCAGGCGTCAAGCGCGGGCATCGCCTCGAGTCGGGCCAATCTGGTGGCGACCGACCTCATGAACGAGATCAGCGCCGCGCAGTGGGTTGATCGCAGCGACCCCACGCACTGGGGGCCCGAGACCGGAGAAGTGAGCGCGCAGAAAATCCGGGCCGCGTTCAATGATCTCGACGACTACGACGGCTGGTCGGGCACCCCTCAGACACACGCCGGGCAGACCTATGACACGCTCGAGAAGACCTTTTTCCCGGCCGTGTCCGGGGAGGATTACGGGGCGTTCACCTGCTCGGTATCGGTGCAGTGCGTCTCGAGCACCGGCGTGGTCGTGCCGCACGACCAGACGACCCCGCGTCGCGTCACCGTGCAGATCACCTGCGACAACAAGCCGGTCGCCACGCTGGTGCGAACCTTTCAGAGTTCGAAGAGTGCCTCCGTGCTCGGATCGGACCACTGGAGCGATCCGACGCTGGTGGAGCCGATTGCCACGGTCCAGACAGTACCATGAACAGTCATCGCGCTTGCCCCAGAACCGGACTCACGCTCACCGAGCTTTTGGTCGCGAGCATCGTCACCGCTTTGCTCGTCGTCGTCATGAGCAGCTTCACGCTGGCGGTACTCGAGGGGTGGGACGAGGCGACGCGGGTGGGCGACGCCACCCAGGCGGGCCGGGTGATCACGTCGCGCATCGCGCACAAAGTCGAAACCTCGCTGGCGCTGCTCAAGATGTCCGACGCCCTGCGCAGCATGGCGGGAATGGACCAGGTCCTCATGATCTGGGAGCGGGACGACCAGGCGAATGACCCGTTGCTGGCCGGTTCGATCCATTTCAACGAGCTCGTAATCTACGCCCGCTCAAAGACTCGGCCCAACGAGCTCTGGGAGATCCGCCCGCAGGTCGATCCGACGCTCGAGGTGCCCGAAAACGAGCCCGCGACGGTATACGCCTGGATCGACCGATTCCGGAGTGGACAGAACATCAGCCCCCCGGTGGTGCTGATCAGCGAGCTGGGGGGCGTTCATTTCGACGTCGAGGAATACGCCGAGCCCCAGGGGATTGGCGGCGTCGTGCAGCGCAACGTGCGCATCGGCTTGTCGGTCGCGCCCGCCGGCCAGCCGGCCACCATCTTCCTGGGCTCCACGGCCTGGCGCGGGCAGACGCCCCGCCCGACGTGGTGATCCGGGGCTCGCGGATCATCGGGCCGCTGCGGCACGGCTTTCGCCGACGCTCATACGGGAGACACATCATGACCACGCTCCGACGCGCGCGCCCGAGCCAGACGCCTCGCGGCATGTCCGTCCTGCTCGTGCTCGGCATCCTCGCCATGGTGCTCGCACTGACCTACGGAATCTCGCACAGCTCGGCAACCAGCTTCACACTGGCCACGCGGCAGGGCGCGAAGAACCAGGCCGAGGCGGCGGCCGAGAGCGCCGCCGTGATCGCTCTCGACAACCTGGACGCGGATCCCAGCTGGATGCCCGCCTCGACCATCACCGGGACCCTCGCCTCCGGCGAATCGTACCAGCTCGACGTGCAGCCCCTATCGGATAGCCAGGGGATCGTCAATGGACGCCGCGTCACCGCAACCGCGCAGGTGCTCGACGCCTCGACGGGGCGCGTGCTGGGACAACACCGCCTGGTGGTGACGCTCACGAAACAGGCGCGCGATGACTTGCCCATCTCCGCGATCGCGGCCTTCGCCGCTGACATCAGCGCCCTGGACGGTCCCCCCGTCTATCTTGCCAACGGCTCGCTCTTCCCGGGCACGGTCGCGACCCAGGTGACCGAGGTCCGCGGCAACGTGCGATCCCGTGGCCCCATCCAGAGCCAAAAACCCTCGGCAGTCGAGGGGACCTTCTTCGTGATGGGCCAGGCCAATAACGACGGGGCCGTGACCGCGCCGTACCAGACCTACAAGCCCAGCTGGGAGACCGGGACCTATCAGGCAGCCGCGCTCGCGTCGAGCGGTACCCTGAGCGCCACGGGACAGCTGAAGCTGATCAACGCGCAGCTCGCCCCCTCCACCTCCAACCCCATGGGAGTTTTCTATCACCAGGGAAACGTCATCCTGGACAACAACGTCAACATCAGCGGGACGCTCGTCGTGAAAGGGGACGTGACGATTACCGGCACCGGTGTCCAGCTCAGCGCGTACCGCAAGCCGCTCGGCACCGCGGGCACGGACTTCGCCTCGTTTCCCGCCATGGTCGTGGACGGCTCGGTCACGTTCTACGGCACAGCCGATTGGGTGCGTATATCGGGGGCCGTCGTCGCGAGCAAGAACATCAATCGTGTGGCCACGACCACCCCGATCGCACAGAACCAGTCGCCGTTCCACACGCCGGTTCGCATCGTCTCGAGCAGGCACGGACGGCCCGGCCTGGACCTGTGGGGTCCGTGTTCCTCCCCGCTCTGGGCGGCGACCGGTGCCGAGCGCATCGCGCCCCTGGAACCCTTGCAGGCGGCCGCGGACGATCGCCCGCTGGCACACGGTGAGTTGTCGCTGGCGTCGAGGGACCCGGCGATCCTCCTCTCTCTGCTGCTTGCTCCGGCCGGCAACTGGACTCCCCCCGCCCGGTTGGGCAACGCGGCCAGGCAGGTCATCGCGGGGCAAAACAAAGAGCTAAGGGAGGCCATCAGAGAGCTGCGGCAGTCGATCAATGCCTTTCCGGTAGTCGATCAAGCAGATGTCAAAAGCGAGATCGAGGCCATCAAGCACGATATCGCAGAAGCTCAAACCCTGGCCGACGTGCACGCTCTCTGGGCACGCATCCTGGCCGTGTGGGCAACGCTGAAGAAAACGAAGTCCAGCTGCGGCCACGACCACTCGCTCGGCATCGACGCGCGGCCCGATCCGTTCGGCACCGCCGACGGACCGGCGATCTACATAAAGGGCACGGTTCTGGCAAATCGGGTATCCCTGCAGAGCTATCCGGATCGGCCATTTGCGCTCGTTTTTGACGGGAGTAGAGCCGATGTAAGCGATGCGCCGGGGTTTTTCACCTGGCGGGTCGTCGACTGGAACCATTCCACGCAACCGTAAGTCGAGGTGTCGCCATGCAAGCCAAACAGCTCTCCTCGTACCTGCTCGGGGCGGCCACGGTGCTTGTTGTCGAGCTCTTGTTCCGCGGCCCCGCGCCGCTCGCCACGGCGCAGGAGAACCGTGCGCCGTTCGCTTCGAGCGTGGAGCAGCGGCAGGCGACGATCGAAGAGCTGCGCAAGATCGAGGCGATTCTCGAGAAGCAGAACGACCTGCTGACGAGCGGTCGGGTCAAGGTTGTGGTGTTGGATCAGGGTCCTGAAGAGAAGCCTGAGAAGGGCGCGCGGAGGGGGCGTTAAGCGCGGGCGGAGCCTGCCTGCCGCCGCACGAGCATGCGACTACTTAAAGCACCTAACAAAATCGACCGGCGGGCCGACGTGACTCGGCTCCGGCTCGACCCTGCTCGGATCTTGTTAGACACACTGGGCCATCCACCCCAGCGCTGCCGGTCGTTGTCCCCCTGCGACGGGCGCGGCACGCCGCCGTGCGCCTTCACGCTCGTCGAGATCCTGATCGTTGTCGTGCTCGTGGCCATCCTTGCCGCGGTCGTCGTGCCAGCGTCGAGCAACTCGTCCATATCGCAGTTGCAGGGCGCGGCGATCCTGATCGCTGGGGATATCCAGTACGTCCAGGCAGAAGCGATCAACACGGGGCAGGTGCTACGCATCGACTTCGTCGGGGGGAACCAGTACCAAGCGATCGATCCAGACGGCGGCCCCGGGGGCAGGGCGGTCGTTCTCCCCTACCCTCAGAAAGACTACCCGGCCCACAACAACCAGTTCATCGTGGACCTGGACGATCCGGGGCCTTTGCAGGGCGTGCAGCTTACCTCGGCGCTCTTCGGCGGCCAGCCGCGGCTGGAATTCGGCGTGTACGGCGAACCGGTGGCGAGCGGAGAGATCGTTCTGCGGGCCGGGATCTACCAGGTGCGCATCACTGTGCAGTCGGTCACCGGCCTGATCAGCATCGGGCCGCTCGAGAAGGCCTGACACGGGGCGGAAAGGCAAAGCGAACCCATGGGTTGGTTCTCCACGAATCATCGCAGTCCGATCGGCATCGATATCGGCACGCGCTCGATCAAGCTCGCACAGCTGGAGACCGCGGACGAGTCGATCCGGGTATCCGCCCTGGCCCGCTCGGACCTGCCGCCGGGAGCGGAGTCTTCCGAGGCGCGGGGGGAGGCGATCCGTTCCACGCTCGCGGACCTCCTACGCGGCGGCCTGTTTCACGGGCGCAACGTCGTCGTGAGCCTGAACTCCAAGCAGCTGTTCGTCCAGAACGTGCGCGTGCCGCGCATTGCGCCCGAGGAGCTGACCAAGGTTGTGCGTTGGGAGGCCGAGGAGCGGCTGCCAGAGGACTTCGGGGAGGCCGAGATCCGCCACCTGATCGCGGGGGAGATCCGGCTGGGCTCGGGGGCCGCCGACGGGGCGGAGTCGCGTCAGGAGGTGATCCTGCTTGCCTGCCGGCGCAAGGAAATCGACGAGCTAATCGCGATCCTCGGATCGCTGCGGCTTGTGCCGCAGGCCGTCGACATTCCCGCCTGCGCCATCGTGCGCGCCTCGCAGCCGCTGCTGCGGCGCAAGACCGACGAGCAGACCGGGATGCTGTACGTCGACATCGGCGCAGCCACCAGCAACGTCGTGCTCACGCGCGGGCCGGAGATCCTCCTGATCAAGCCCATTGCGGTGGGCGGTCTGAGCATCGATCGGCTCGTCGCCCGCAAGCTGAACATGAGCGTCGAGGACGCCTCGCTGATCCGCCGGCAGTGGTCCGACTCGCCCGTGCGCGACGCCGAGCCGGACCTGGGTCGGGCCGTTGGGGAAGCCATCCGCAGCGAACTCGAGACGCTCGTGAGCGAGGTGGTCATGTGCCTGCGCTACCACAGCGTCACCTTCCGCGGCAACAAGATCACCAAGGCGGTTCTCTACGGCGGCGAAGCCGACCCGCGGCTCGCCGAGCAGTTCGCTCACAAGCTGGACCTCCCCTGTGAGCTCGGCGATCCCTTCGTTGGCCTCGACGTGGACCCCGCCGCGGCCGAGCACTTGCGGACCAGCCGCCGGGGCCATTGGGCGGTCGCCGTTGGCCTGTGCTCGAAGCCCAAGGCACGAGCGGCCTAGCCAAACGGGGCGTGCCGCCGACCACGCAGGCCAGCGCGCGAGGCACTTGAAATGAGCGAAATCGATTTCCTTCCAGCCGAGTTCTTCATCCGGCGCACCAGCCTGCGCGATCAGTGGTACCTGCTGGCGATCGGCGCGGTCTCCCTGCTCCTGTTGCTCGGCAGCATGGTCAACCAATCGGAACATACGGCTTCGCTGCGCGGGCAACTCGTCTCGCTCAAAAAGGAGCGAGACGACGTCCAGGCGCTGGTCGCCGAGGCGCAGCAGCTCGAAGGCCGCCGCCGCGTGCTCGCATCCGAGGCCGAGTTCTACGCCCTGCTCCAGGCACACGCGTCCGTCTCGCACCTGCTCATGACAGTGGCGTCGAGCTGCCCGCGGCAGCTGAGCATCAACGCAATCCGCATCAAGCCGGACAAGACCGCACTGGCCAACCTGAAACGGACCGTGCTCCCCGAGCCGAGCCAAGCGGGCGGCGGCGGCGCGATCCCCGACGAGATCCTCCGCATCAGCCAGATCGAACAGCTCTTCGCCGAACGCCGTGACACGCCGCTTGCACTGGAGATCACTGGCGTCGCCGAGTCGTTCGGCGACGTCGCCGAGCTCATCGATCAGCTCAAGAAAAGCCAGTGCTTCGCCCAGGTCACGATGGACAAGGACGAAGAAGCCAAGAAGGACGCGTTACGGGAGTTCAGGATCCAGTGCCGCCTGGAAAAGGCTCTCTGAACCATGGGCAGCAATGTGCGTAGGAACCAGCTGATCCTGACCAGCGCTCTGGGACTCATCCTCGTGATGTACCTGCTCGCGTACTGGCTGCCGCGACGCCGGCAGAACGAGAGCCTGCGCAGCGAGATCCAGCAAACGCAAAACCAGGTCGCGCGGGAAAAGCAGCAGGTGGCGCAGCTCGCCCAGCTGCGCAGCGAGGTGGTTCAGATCGAGGCGTTCAAGAACACGCTCATGCGGGCACTCCCGGCCGGCCTGGACGACAACGGGTTTCTCGTCCAGGTCCATCAGCTGGCCGATCAGAGGGATTTGTCGATCAAGAACGTGACGCCGCAGCCTCCTGCGCCGCTTCTCGATCTCCAGCAAAAAACGATTCGCCTCGAAGTGACGGGTGGTTTTGCCTCCTTAACCAACCTGGTTTACCAGCTCGAAAGCATGCCGCGCGTTGTGGAACTGGGGGACTTCGAGCTGGAACGGGACAAGTCCGGCGACCTTCTAGCCGCTAAGCTCGACGTCAAGCTCTACGCCAGATCCCCGGCCTCGCCGCCGCAACCGTCCGAAGGCAGCGAATAATCCGAAAAAATCGATGCTGACGGTTCTCCGGCGCCGATACTCCAGAGGCTGGATCTCGTGTCCGCGCTGCGCTCGTTTTGCCGAAACCGACCTATGCAGGCGTTCCTTCAAAAACTGGTGCTGGAGCTGAAACGAGGCGGGAAGAAGACCATCTTCCTGAGCGTTCTGCTTATTGCTGGAAGCTATTTTTGGATCCCCATGCTCTGGAATGCTCTCGCGCCCAGCAGTACGGCCACGGCGACGGCCGGCGCCGACGCGGCACCGGTCAGCTCCACATCGGCGGCCATGGGGCCGACCGCCGCCACGCCGGTGCGGTCGTCCGGCGCGCCGGCCAGCGCGGACGAAACACCGCGTGTCGCGACCGACTGGCGCGTGATCCGCCAGCGTCTTCAGACACTCCCGGTCTTCCAGCCGGTTGGTTCCGACGAGTGGACCCGAGATCCCTTTGACCAGGCTTGGATGCGACACGACACCGCCGAGGCAGAACTGAGCGAGCCCGAACCGGCCAGAGCGCCCGAGCCGCCGGCCGCCCGGCTGGTCTTGTCCTCGACGCTCGTCGGATCAAGAATCCGCGGGGCGATCATCAACAACAAGGTCTATCGCGTCGGGCAGGAGATCGACGAGTCCAATCATGCCGTCGTGAAGGACATCCTCCCGGACCGCGTGTTGCTGGAGCGGAACGGCGAAGAGGTGTGGGTCGAGGTCTCCAGGAACTAGCGGTTGGCGCCACGGAGTGCGTGCCATGATGGCTCATGCAGGGATGGGAACACGAGCGCGGAGAGCGCACGAGCGCGGCGGACCGCATGCTTCGCCCCCCCGGCCGGCGCCCGAGCCGGACAAGGAGGTCCGCCCATGAGGCCCGCGCTGCGGCTTGCCCTCGCCGCCGTCCTGGTGAGCCTGGTGGGCACGCTCCTCCTGATCGGACTCGGCACAGACCCGACCGCCGCCGGCGACGCGTTCGCGGCGACCATGCAGGACCTGACCCGCCTCTGGCACGCGGAACGGGAGCTGTCGTCTTCTCAGGCGGTTGCCTCCGCGGGCACCGCCCTCTCCGTGGCTACGGCGTCGCCGAGCGAATTCTGCCCGGCACGCGATTCCGCGCCGGCCAAAGCACTCACAGGCTGGGAGCCCGCTTGCGCGGGCGCAGCCGCCCCTACAGCGATCGCCGCTCCGTCACGGCCGATTCCACCGCAAAATGCCGGGCTTCCCACCGCCGGCGATGAGGCGACCCGCCGGGCCACGGCGACCGACGGCCCGGTTCAGGTCGTGTACGCGAACACCGACGAGCAGCGGCCGCTGCGTGACAAAGTCAGCCTGAACGTAAAGGACACCGACATCAAAGGTGTGCTCGATCTGCTCAACATCCAGACGCAGCGCAACATCATCGCCTCGGACAAGGTCACGGGAAAAATCTCACTCACGCTCTTCGATGCCGATCCGGACGAGGCGCTGGATACCCTGCTCAAGGCGAAAGGGCTGGTCGCCCGACGGGAGAAAAACTACGTCCTGGTGTACACCCCCGACGAGCTTGAGGCGCTCGAGCAGACTCAGGGGAAGATCGGCATGCGGATCTACCAGCCCGCCTACATCTCCGCCCAGGACCTCCAGCAACTCCTGGAAATACACCTCTCCGGTAAGGGGAAGCTCTCGCTGACCAAAGCCAACGCGGTGGGCATCGCCACCAACTCGGGCGAGGCCGGCGGAGACAGCCTCTCGGTCTCGGACACCATCGTGGTCGAGGACTACGAATCGGTGCTCGAGAAGCTGGACCGGATTGTCGAGCGCGCGGACGTGCGGCCCCCCCAGGTCCTCATCGAGGCACTGCTCCTCACGGTTTCCCTGGATGCCAATCACTCCCGCGGAGTCAATTTCGCCTTGCTCGCGGACAAGCAACGCCAGCTCCTTGGGTCGGGCAACGGCGCGTCATTCAACAACGCCGGCTTCACCCCGGCCAGCATCGTGAATGCCGGAAAGATCCAGGGGGATTTTCTCAAGGATGGATTCAAGTACGGCATCGTTGCCGGGGACGTCGCCGCGTTCATCAACCTTCTGGAGACCGTAGGCCACACCACGGTCGTTGCCAACCCCAAGGTGGTGGCTCTGAACAAGCAACGTGCCGAGTTCATCGTCGGCTCGCAGATCGGTTACAGCACCACCACGGTGACCGAGACCAGCTCGATTCAGAGTGTCCAGTTCCTCGACGTGGGGACCCAGCTGCGTGCCCGCCCCTACGTCCAACCGGACGGCCGCATCCGCATGGAGCTGCACCCCGAGCGCTCCAGCGGCGATATCGACGCCCGAACCAACCTTCCGAAGAAGGACACGTCGCAGGTGACGACGAACCTGACGGTGACGAGCGGGACAACGATCGTCATCGGCGGCCTGATCCAGGAGCAGCAACAGCGGAACGTTCAGCAGGTTCCTTTCCTGGGCAGCCTGCCCATGCTCGGCGGGCTGTTCCGCAACGAGTCCAGCTCGGTGATCCGCAACGAGCTGATCGTGCTGATCACGCCGCGGATCATGGACGAAGGGGTAGAGAGCTGCGCGGCGCAATCCGAGATCGAGCACTTCGCCGAGCGTCGCGACAGTCTCGAGCGTGCCCTGCCGCAGCGGACCCGTCTGGCGCTGGCGCGCGAGTACTACGAGAAGGCTTGCGCGCTACGCGACGAGGGCAAGTTCAAGGAAGCCCTCAAGATGGTCGAGCTAGCGCTGCACTTCGACCCGGTTCACGAAGGCGCGATCGCGGTCCGCCGCGAGCTCCTGCCGATCTGCGAACCGGCACTGTCCGACGAGAACGCGGTCATTCCCGAGAACGCGGCGAGCGACCGACCCGGTCCGTCCGCAGCCACGGCGTCGCGGCCGCATCGGCTGCGATTCCGCTGAGACTTCCGCCGCTTACACTCCTGGCCCCCACGGGCCGCATAGGCTCTGCCCCCGGCACATCCGTAACCCGCCGCTTCTCCTCGTTCTTTGGCACAGGCCGCTCGCCCGGCTCGATCCGTCGCCGGGAACGCCTCGGCGCTCGCTGGGAACGAGCTGGCGTCGCCCGCCTTGGCTTTAACGTCAATTCGATCAATCGGTTGGGGCGGATGGCCCGCTCAGGGCTATTGGACAGCGATCGGTCCGTGACCTAGTTTTGTCACGGCAAGCGGCCTGCCGGCTTTGCGGAGCGGGACGCGCGCGGTGCGCGAACGCTGCGAGGAGTTCGGCAGCTGCTGGCCCAGAGCCGCTACGGCAGGGATGAGACACCTACGCCGCTGATGTCGATCCCGCTCCGCACCCCGCGGATGGCCGACCTTCCCCGATGAACAGCCTGTGCCGCAGCGAGGATGTGGTTGCCGAGGACCGGAGACCGCACGCAGGTGTTCAGATAGCCATGCAAACCAAGGCAATGTCGGAAAAACAGCTGCTCGCGTTGCGAGCTGGGAGCGCTCGGGAGAGCGGCCGGCGGGGCTGGCGGGCCGGCTCCTCGGCGGAGGGTGCGCTGTCCCTGCCGGTGGTCGCCGGCGCGCTGCTGCTGATGGCGGCGGCTGCCGCGGGCGCGGGGTATCTGCTCGGCGCGATTGGGGTCGCCGCCGTCACCGCGCTGGCGGCCGCGGCGGCCTCTGCGGCGAGCGGCTGGCTGATGGCCGAGGCGCGGCGGAACGCCGCCGAGCTCGACCGCCTGGTGCGCGGCCTGGCCCAGTCCGACAAGGTCGGCCTGGCCCATTACCGGCTCACCCGGCCGTGGCTCTTCATCGCGCAAAAACTTATCGAATCGCACAGCAGCCTGCTTGCCCAGCTCCAGCAACTGCAGGGCGCGGCGCAGAAGTGCGAGGTCGCGCTACGCGTGGCCCAGGCGGCCCAGCGCCATGCGGAAGCCATCGTGAACAGCCTGAGCGACGCCGTACTGGTTACCAACTCGTTCGGCGAGATCCTCTTCGCGAACCCGGAGGCGGAGCGGCTCTTCCGCTTCGAACTGGACACGGTGCGCGGCAAGCCGCTGCGCGAGGAAATTGCGCAGGACGCGGTGGTGCACCTCGTGGAGCAAGCAATCCGCCGCGGTGTTCAGGCGCGGCGGCTCAGCGAGGAGATCTCGCTCACCCCCAACGGCAAGCAGCACTGGTACAAAGCCGTTACTGCCGGCGTGACCGAGAACGGCACGGAACAGCTCGGCGTGGTCGTGGTGCTTCGCGAGGTGACGGCGGAGAAGGCCGCCCAGCGCCGCAGCGCCGAGTTCGTCTCGGCCGTGAGCCACGAGATCAAGACGCCGCTCACCAGCGTCAAGGCGTACGCCGAGATGCTCGCCGATGAGGAAGCCGAGTCGGACCCGGCCACACGGCAGAAGTTCCTGGGCATCATCGAATCCCAGACCGACCGCATGACTCGCATGCTGGAGAGCATGTTGGACATGGCCCGTATCGAATCGGGGGTGGTGCGCGTCGAGAAGAAACCGATCCCGCTCAACGAGTTGCTCGAGGCGGGGGCCCGCCTCATGCAGCCGGCCGCCGCCGACAAGAACATCACCATCGAGGCGCGGCTCAGCTCGCTGTACCTCGGTGTGGAAGCGGACGCGGACATGATGAGCCGAGTGGTGATGAACCTGGTGTCCAACGCGATCAAGTACACGGACGCCGGCGGCCGCGTCGTCCTGCGCAGCCATCTCGAGCAGGATCAGGCGTCCTTCGAGGTGAGCGACAGCGGGCACGGCATCCCGCCCGAGGCGATGGCCAGGCTGTTCCAGAAGTTCTACCGCGTCGAGCAGAACAACAAGTTCGCCCCCGGTACGGGGCTCGGCCTGGCGCTCGTGAAGCACATCGTGGAAGAAGTGCACGGCGGCAAGGTCGAAGTGGAATCCGAAGTCGGCAAGGGGAGCACCTTCCGGGTCCTCTTGCCGCTGCACCGCACGAGCTGAGCGACGGGTCCCGCAGCCGTGCCCGCGAGTGAGGAGAAGGCGATGGCGAGGCAGATCCTGGTATGCGACGACGAGGCGCACATTCAGTATGCGATCACCTTTAAGCTCACCGCCGCGGGCTACGAGGTGATCAAGGCGGGCGACGGACGCGAGGCCATCGAGTTGCTGAAAAGCCACCGTCCCGACCTGATCATCATGGATTACCAGATGCCGTACGTGAACGGCCTCGAGCTGTGCCGCCACGTGCGCGGCCAGCCGGACATCCGCTCGACCCCGATGATCATGCTGACCGCGAAGGCGATGGAACTGAGCGAGGAGAAGGTGAAGGCCCAGTTCGGGATCGAGGCGATCTTCATGAAGCCGTTCAGCCCGAGGACCCTGCTGGGCGCCGTCGAAGAAGTCCTGAGCCGCCCGGCTGCGGCCGCGGTCTCCTGATCTCGATGAGAGGCGGAACCAACCGGTGAGAAACAACCTGGAACAAGCTCAGCTTGCCAGCCAGCCGCGCGTGCCGGTGTACGTGTACCTGGCGGTGCCGATCTCCGTCCTGGTCGGCTGCTGGCAGTCCCTCCTCCCCGAAGTGCCGGGACGCATCGCGCTGATGATGATCCCCGTACTCATGGCCGCGGTGGAGGGCGGGCTGCGCAGCGGCTTCCTGACCGGCCTGTTCAGCGCGCTGAGCTACACGCTGACCGCCTGGGGCCTGCTCGCCTGGAGGACGGGCACCGCGGACCTCTTCGCGATGGCCATGCCGATCCCCTGGGCGGCTGTGATCGTCAGCTGCGGCGCGTGGTTCGGACGCTGCGTCGACATTGTCCGCCAGCGTGCGATCCGGCTCCAGGAGCGCTGCGACCTGTACGAGCGGTCCATGTACCAGTTCTACAAGGACTCGGACCAGGAGGCCGCGGCCAATGAGAAGGAGCGGGCGCAGCGCGATCAGGCGGAGGCGCAGCGGCTCGACTTTTCCAAACTGCTGCTCAACATCCAGCACATCGGTCGTGAGCTGAGCGGGAACCTCCAGATGAACGCGGTATTCCGCCTCGTGACCGACGCGGCCAAGAAACTCCTCAAGGCCCCGGTGCCCCGCCTGTTCCTGGTCGACGGCCAGACCGGCGAACTGGTCGAGCACACGCCGGAGCATGCCGGCGCACGCTACGCCGCCGACCGCGGCATGCTCGGCTGGGTGGTGCGCAACGGGCAGATCATCACCGCCGAGGACGTGGACAAGAACTACGCGCTCGCCGACATGCGCCAGGAGGACAAGCGGACCTGGCTCGCGTGCGCCCCGCTCGTGGTCGGCCAGCGGGTGCTGGGCGTCCTGGGCATCGACGCGGTCGAGCAGAACGTGCAGGAGTTCGATAGCCTGCTCTACATCGTCGCCAACTTCTCCGCGGTGGCGCTGAACAACGCCGAGTTGTTCCAGCGGGTGGAGGCCATGGCGCACCACGACGGGTTGACCGGGCTCTTGAACCACGCCACGTTCCAGAGCCGCTTGGCCGAGCTGCACGGCGAGGCGCAGGCCAGCGGGCAGCCGCTGGCCCTGGTTCTATCCGACGTCGACCACTTCAAGCAGTTCAACGATCGCTACGGGCACCAGGCGGGCGACTATGTGCTGCAGGCGGTGGCGAAGCTCTGGAAGCGTTCCATCCCCTCGGACGCGATCGCGGCGCGCTACGGCGGCGAAGAGTTTGTGTGCGTGCTGCCCGGCAGCGGCCTGCAGCAGGGCAGCGAGCGTGCCGAGACGCTGCGCTTCGCGCTCGAGAACGAGGTGCTCGAATTCAACGGCACGCCGCTCAAAGTCACCTCAAGCTTTGGCGTGGCCGTTTTTCCCGTGAGCGCGGATTCGGCCGGCGCCCTCATCCGCGCAGCGGACGCGGCGCTGTATGCGGCCAAGCGCGCCGGCAGGAACCGCGTGTGCGTCGCGGATCCACAGACCAGAACCCCGACCGCCACGGCCGCCGCCGAGCCGGCCGGTGTGCACTGACCGGCCGGCGGCTCTCGACGAGGCAGCCATGGCGTTCAAGACCGAGATTTACGGGGACGTCGCCGTCATCCGGCTCGACGACGAGCTCACGGGGGACAACGTGCCGCGTTTCCAGAACGCGCTCGACCCCTCGCTGCAGGAGGGGATCCGCAATGTGGTGGTCGACATGGAGAAGACCGAGTACCTGGACAACAGCGGGCTCGAGGCGTTCGCCGATCTGCGCGACCGTCTGCAAGAGGCGGGCGGCCAGCTGAAGCTCAGCGGCCTCGGCGCCAGTTGCCGCAAAATCTTCGAGCTGACCGGTCTCGACAAGCAGGTGGACCTCTTCGAGACGCTCATCGATGCGGTGAAAAGCTTCCACTAACGCGGTACACGGACGGGGCGGCGCCCCGCCCGCAGCGGAGAGACGGCCGAACAGCATGATCGCCACCGCCCACGAAACCACTTCCCGGCTCGGCACCCTCCTGGTGGAGCGGGGCTACCTCACCCCCGAGCAGCTCCAGCACGCGCTCGCGCAACAGGCCCAGTCCGGCGGCAGCCAGCTGCTCGGCGAGATCATCATCCAGCTCGCCCACTGCACCGAAGAGCAGGTCACGGAGTGCCTCGCGCTCCAGTACGGCGTCCCCTACGCGAAGCTGGACGCACGGCTGCTCGACCCCAAGACCATGGAATCGGTGCCGCGCGACTTCATGGAAGCCCACGCGGTGCTGCCGCTTTTCCGGGTCCGGAACGTCGTGACGGTGGCGCTGGCCGAGCCCGCCAACCTCTTTCTGCTCGACGAGCTCAAGCGGATCAGCGGCTGCGACATTCAGGTGGTGGCCGCCACGGCGCGCGATATCCGCCGCATGCTCCAGGCGGTTATCCCCAGCGCCGGCGTGTTCGTCATCGATGACATCATCGACGACTCCAACGAGTCCGAGCTCACGCTCATCGAGGACGCGGTCGAGGACATCGGCGACCTCCAGGAGGTGGCCGGGCAATCGCCGGTCATCCGGCTGGTCAACTACATCATTTACAACGCGGTCAAGGAGGGGGCGAGCGACGTCCACTTCGAGCCCACGGAGACCGTGCTGCGCATCCGCTACCGCATCGACGGCGCGCTGCACAAGGCGTTCGAGGCCCCTGCCCACCTCTGCCCGGCCGTGACTAGCCGCATCAAGATCATGGCCAACCTGGACATCAGCGAGCGGCGGCTCCCCCAGGACGGCCGCATCCACGTGCTGCTCAAGAGCCGGCCGATCGACCTGCGCGTAAGTATCTTCCCGATGGCGCACGGCGAGAAGTCGGTCATCCGCGTGCTGGACAACGCCAATGTCGTCGTCAGCCTCACCCAGCTCGGCTTCCGCACCGACATCCTCACAGGGTTCAAGGAGCAGATCGTGCGGCCCAACGGCATCGTGCTCGTCACCGGCCCGACCGGCAGCGGCAAGTCCACCACGCTCTACGCCGCGCTGCACGAGATCTCCTCGATGGAGAAGAACATCTGCACCGTCGAGGATCCGGTCGAGTACCACCTGAACCTGATCAACCAGTTCCAGGTCAAGGAGAAGATCGGGCTCACCTTTAGCACCGCGCTGCGCAGCCTGCTGCGGCAGGACCCGGACGTAATCATGATCGGCGAAATCCGCGACGAGGAGACGGCGCGCATCGCCATCCAGGCGGCCATGACCGGCCACCTCGTGTTCAGCACGCTGCATACCAACGACGCCTGCAGCGCCGTCACGCGGCTGATCAACATGGGGGTCGAGCCGTACCTGATCGGCGCGGCGATCAACGCCGTTCTGGCCCAGCGGCTGGTGCGGCGGATCTGCCCGAAGTGCCGCGAGCCGTACAACCCGCCGCGCGCCGTGCGCAACGCGGTGAGCAAGATGGGGTTCGAAATCGAAGAGTTCTACCACGGCGTCGGCTGCAACCGCTGCCGCAACACCGGATACAGCGGTCGCATCGGCATCCACGAGCTCCTGGTGCTCGACGACAACCTGCGCGACCTGGTCTGCTCGACGCCGTCGCTCACCCACATCCGCGCGCGCTGGAAGGAAATGGGCATGACCAGCCTGCGCTACGACGGCCTGACCAAAGTCAAGGAGGGGATCACCACGGTCGAGGAAGTGTTCAACGCCAGCGACGATCTCTGAGACCGCGCCGCGCCGTCGCGCCGCGCAACGCCCGAAGGAGACAACCATGGAGCTCAACGACCTGTTCCACGCCGCGGCCGACGCCGGCGCCTCCGACGTCCTGCTGGTGAGCGGAGCGCCACCGGTGCTGCGCGTGGACGGCGACCTCTGCCCGACCGAGCTCGATCCGCTCACGCCGAGCACCATCGAGCAGATCGTTTTCGGGCACCTGAGCGACGAGCAGACGAAGCTGCTGCGCGAGAGCGGGGACCTGGACTACTCGGTGGGCGTGCCGCGGCTCGGGCGTTTCCGCATCAACGCCCACCGTCAACGCGGCAGCTACGGCGCCACCATCCGCTTCATCCCCAACGGCATCCCCACACTCGAGCAGCTCAAGCTGCCGCGCGTGGTCGAGTCCATCACCCGGCTCCAGCAGGGGCTCGTCCTCATCACCGGCCAGACGGGCAGCGGTAAGTCCACAACGCTCGCCGCCATGATCGACCGCATCAACCGCGAGCTGCCGGTGCACATCATCACGCTCGAGGACCCGATCGAGTTCGTCTTCCCGCACGGCCGGGCCATCGTCGAGCAGCGCGAGGTGGGGACGGACTGTGTGTCGTTCGCGTCCGGCCTGCGGCACGTGGTGCGGCAGGACCCCGACATCGTGCTCGTCGGCGAGCTGCGTGATCTGGAGACGATCTCGTGCGCCGTCAGCGCCGCCGAGACCGGGCACCTGGTGTTCGGCACCCTGCACACCACCAGCGCGGCCGGCACGGTGGACCGCCTGATCGACGTCTTCCCCGCCGCGCAGCAGCCGCAGATCCGTTCGCAGCTGGCCGACTCGCTGCGCGCCGTGATCACCCAGCGGCTACTCACCCGTGCGCAGGGGCACGGCCGGGTGGCGGCGCTCGAGGTCATGATCGTGACCCGCGCCATCCAGCGCTGCATCCGCGAGGGAGAGAACCACCTGATCCCGGGGATCATCGAGACCGGCCGCAAGTACGGCATGCAGTCCATGGAACAGACGATCGCCGAGCTGCACGCGTCCGGCGCGATCGATCGAGCCGCGGTCAACGAGCAGGCGGACCTGGTGGACATTATTCAATCGACTCTCGGTGAGGCGGTCGCCGCGCGTTGAGCCACGCCGGCATCGCAGGCCGCGCCCCGCGCGGGCGAGGAACGACAGCCATGCCCAAGTTTGATTACCGCGTCTCCGACTCGTCCGGCGGCATCCGCACCGGCAGCGTCGAGGCCAGCAGCCTGAACGACGCCATGCGCAAGCTGCGCCGCGAGGGGGCCTATGTGCTGGGCATCCAGCCGGCCGCCGCGCACCCGGTGGCGGACGATCGGCCGCTCATCCCGCGCCGCGTCACCCGCCAGGAGATCATCTACTTCACCAACGAGCTGGGGGTGATGGTCGAGATGGGCGTGACGCTGTCGGCCGCCCTGGCGAGTATCAAGGAGCAGTCGGAGAACCCAACGCTGGGCAGGATCGTGACCGAACTGAAGGCGGCGGTCGAATCGGGCGAGGACTTCTCGGCGGCGCTGGCGCGCTACCCCAAGCTGTTCGACAAGACGTACGTGCAGCTGGTGCGGGCCAGCGAGGCGTCCGGCTCGCTCGGCCAGATGCTCGAGCGGATTGTTGAGCAGGGCCGGCGCGAGCTGGAGTCGCGCGGCAAGGTGCGCGCCGCCCTGGCGTACCCCGCCGTCATGCTCGTCGCCTCCATCGGCGCCAGCGTCTTCCTGCTCGTGTACGTCTTCCCGAAGTTCACCCCGCTGTTCTCGCGGCGCGGCATCACGCTGCCCTTGCCCACGCGGATCATGATGGCGATCAGCAACTTCCTGACCTCCTACTGGTACGTCGCCGTGCTGGGCGCGATCGCGCTGGTCGCCGGCTTCGTCTGGTTTTCGCGGTCCCCGGTGGGGCGGCGCTTCAACGACGGCTTCAAGCTCCGCCTGCCCATCCTCGGGCCGATGTTCCGCCGCACCGCGCTGAGCCGCAGCCTGCGCACGCTCGCCACCATGCTCTCGAGCGGCGTGCCCATGCTGCAGGCCATCCGGCTCTGCGGCGAGGTTTCCGGCAACGTACTCTACGAGGCGGACTGGAACACGGTCGCCGAGGGGGTCGCGGCGGGCCGCCAGATCCACGAGCTGATCGCCGACTCTCCCCGCTTCCCCCGCACGCTCACGCAGATGATCTCGGCCGGCGAGCAGTCCGGCCGCCTCGGACCCATCCTCACGCGTCTCAGCGACTACTATGATCGCGAGCTGGAGACAGCGATCAAAGCGGCCACCAGCGTGATCGAGCCCATCATGGTCTGCTTCATGGGTGTGGTGGTGGGCACGGTGGCGATGGCGCTGCTGCTGCCGATCTTCACGCTCTCGCGCCACGTCGGCTGACCTGGCACGGCCGCGCGCGCCCGGCCCCGCGGCCGATCTTTTTTTTTGCTTTCTGCTTGACTTCTCCTCGCGCGTGCGCGATCTTGTATTCGCAATTCTGACGGCCCATTCCGGATCGGGCGATGCCGGGGCGGGCCGGGGCGATTCCAGATTTGCGGGCGATAGGATCGGAAGAGACGAAGAAAGCGCGAGGTACCGTGTCCGGCATTGTTCAAGGAGTTCGCGCATGCACAGAGTACGTCGTGGCTTTACCCTGATCGAACTGTTGGTGGTGATTGCCATCATCGCGGTTCTGATCGCCCTGTTGCTGCCAGCCGTGCAGCAGGCACGCGAGGCGGCACGCCGCACGCAGTGCAAGAACAACATGAAGCAGCTCGGGCTCGCGTTCCACAACTACCACGAGTCCCACCAGGTGTTCCCGCCCGGCATGGTCGATGACGACCACGACCCGAGCGGTGCCATGCACACCGGGTTCTTGATGATCCTGCCGTTCATCGAAGAAACGGCCATCTACAACTCGTACAACTTCAGGGTCGGTTACCCGCCCGGCTCAGGCGCCGCGAACCGCGACACCGACCTCACCCCGGCCACCGCGGAGGCTAGCGGCCAGAACTGGCTGCACACGGCCAACTCGACGACGATCGGCAAGAGCCTCAACGAGTTCTTGTGCCCGTCGAACCGCAGCGGCTCCTACACGCAGCTCGGCGCCGTGAACCTCTTGGCCGGCGCCACCGACTATGCCATGGCCAACGGCGCGGTACCGATTCTGTGCGGGACCAGCAACGATTACTCGATGCCGGTCAAGCTGATCGGTGCCTTCTATCCCAACTCGCGTGTCGGCATCCGTGATATCAAGGACGGCACTGACACCACCGTGCTGCTCGTCGAGGTGGCGGGCGGCGAGACCTGGACGGGCACGACGAACATCACCACGTCGAAGCCGCCCGATGCGAGCGCCATCCCGCCCACGACCCGCCCGCAGGGGATCGACCAGTCGTGGGGCGCTGCACGCATGCAGAGCAGCACCAACTACACCTCGCTGAACGGCTGGGCGCGCGGCTCGATCTTCGCCTCCGCGTTCCAGCACGTCGGCACGAACCAGATCGTGGACAACACCGGTGAGCCGGGTGAGCTGCAGAACCCGATGAACCCGCGGCTCATCATGCAGTCGATCGCTGACTCGACTCGGGCCACCACCCCGTCGTCCAACACGGGGACCGGCCCCTGCTTCGGGCTGAACGATCGGTTGTCCAACGTGCGGTGTGCGCACGAGGCCGGAGCCCAGTTCCTGTTCGCGGACGGGACCGTCCGGTTCATCAGCGAGACGGTGGACAGGAAGATCTACGCCGCGATCTTCACGATCCAGGGCAACGAGATCGTGCCGGCGGATTCGCTGTAACGTTGCTGTAACGTTGCGGCGGTGTGATGTACGAAGTGTCAGAAACGAAAGGTTCCCGGCCCCACGGCCGGGAACCTTTTTTTGTTTGGCGTGTTCGGGTGGCGCACCGAGCCGCCGCCCAGCGCCGCAGCGGAAGCCGCGCGTCAGCGGCCCGCTTCGCGCTGGCCCAGCGTGAGCAGCTTGGAGATCTTTCGCAGCCCGATCTGGTCGTACACGGATTCGCTTTTTTCCGAAGCTTCCGGCTCGGACGCGGCCTCAAACGCCTGGTCGGAGCGACGCGCGAAGAGCCGGGCAATCTCCTCGCGCACGGCGAGCAGCGCGGCCACCACACGGCTGTCCCACTGCCGCCCCGCGCCGTCCCGGAAGATCTCCTCGACCTGGCTGCTGGCCATCCCCTGGCGGTACGGGCGATCGCTGCTCATCGCGTCATAGGCGTCGGCCACGGCGAGGATCCGCGCCATGAGGGGGATCTCCGCCCCCTTCAGGGCATCGGGGTATCCCGTGCCGTCGATGTGCTCGTGATGGTTGCGCACGCCGGGCAGAATCGGCGCCAGCTGCCGGACCGCCGAGAGGATATCGAAGCCGATCTTCGGGTGTTCCTTGATGTGCTCGAACTCGGCGTCCGTAAGCCGCCCGGGCTTCAGGAGCACGTAATCGCGGATACCGATCTTGCCCACGTCGTGCAGCAGGCCGGAGAGGTAGAGCAGGTTCATTTCGTCCTCGGGCAGCCCGAGCTCGCGGCCCAGCCGGCTCGCCACCCGCGCCACGCGGTCGCTGTGGCCGCAGGTGTACGGGTCCTTCGCGTCGATCGCCGACGACAGCGCGTGCACGACGCCCAGGAACAGCTCCTCGATGTTGCGGAACAGCTTGACGTGCATTTCGTGGGTGCCGAGGATCGCCGCGACGGCCGTCATCAAGCTGGCCTCGATGCTGCCCAGCTCCGACCCGTCCATCGTGTTCAGCGCCAGCAGCCAGCCGAACCGCTCGCCCGATTCCACGATCGGCACGATCACGAAGCGCTCCAGGCTCTCGAATTCGTCCCCCCAGTCGAGTGCCGCGACGTGGTTCTCCACCAGCGGCCGGTCGAGCGCCGCCGCGCGCGATTTCTCGATCAGCCGCCGGCAGCACGCCGCGGACAGAAGCGCGTCGCCGTGCGACAGCACGGCGTCCTCGCGCGCGCGCACGTGCATGAGCTGGCGAGCCGGCAGAACGTCTCCGAGCAGCGAGAGCGCTAGCTCCTGCACGTTGCGCGTGCCGTGCGAGACGTGTGCCTCGCGGGTGAGGCGGTACAGCAGCGTGATCTCCTCGTAATTCCGCGCCACCTGCGACGCCATCTGGTTGATCTCTTCGGTGCGGAGGCGCAGCTGCTGGGTTTCGCTCAGGCCGCACAGCACGGCGTCGCCCAGCCGCGCCAGCAGCTTGGCCTCGCAGAACGGGGGGGCGTCGCAGCCGAACGCGTCGCCCAGCTGCTCGGTCACGTGGCGCTCGTCGGCCGTGCCGTGCAGCGGGACGCTCGCGAACACCCCCACGGCCGCGAACTCGGTGACCGATGCAACACGCAGGGGCAGCACCAGGGCATGGAGACGGTCGGAGATGGGCCGGGTGAAGGCGTGCGAATCGCACGCCGCCCCACGCACCAGCTCGCACACCCACGGTTCTGCTGCCGGCGGATCGCCCTCCGCGATACCTACCGGGACCGGGTCGAGCGATGCGATGTCGAAAAACCGGAACGGCCTGCCGAACTGCCGCACGAGCAGCTGCGCGGCGGCATCCACGACCCGGAGGCTTTCGGGCGACAAGGAACGCGGCATCACGATTGGTCCGTTCGCCATAGTCCGTCGCATCCGCTGACAGTGGAAAGACTTCGATCGCGACAATCCGTGCAAGCTTAGTTCAGCTTCGGGAGCGGGCCAAGCGGCCGCGCCACGCGCCCGCGCAGCACGGATCACGTCCGGCAGGTTGTTCCGAACGCGAAGTGTTCGGGGGATAGGGATGGTGAGGATTGTGGCGCGGGTGACGTGGCGAGCAGGTGCGCCGCTCGCGAGCCAGCGCGCCGGGAGCCCTATGGCAACACGGTTTCGCCCAGCAGGTAGGTGTCCACCTCGCGCGCGGCCTGGCGGCCCTCGGCGATCGCCCAGACGACGAGCGACTGGCCGCGCCGCATATCGCCGGCGGCAAACACGCCCGGCACACTGGTTCCATAACTGCCGCGCTTCGCCGCAACGTTGGATCGCTCGTCCCGCTCGACTCCCAGCTGGTTTAGCACCATCTCTTCGGGGCCGAGGAAGCCCATGGCGAGGAGCACGAGCTGCGCGGGCCAGACCCGCTCCGTGCCGGGAACTTCCTTGAGCCCGGGCCGCCCGTTCGATCCCTTGACCCACTCGATCTCGACGGTGTGCAGCTCGCTCACGCGGCCGCTCGAATCGCCCACGAAGCGTTTCGTCGTGACGCAGTACTCGCGTGGGTCGCGGCCGAACGCCGCCTCGGCCTCTTCCTGGCCGTAATCGAGGCGGTACACCTTCGGCCACTGCGGCCACGGGTTGTCCGGGGCGCGCTCGGCGGGCGGCTTGGGCAGGATCTCGAACTGCACCAGACTTCGGCAGCGGTGCCGCATGGAAGTCCCCACGCAGTCGGTTCCGGTATCGCCGCCGCCGATGACCACGACGTCCTTGGCGGCGGCCGAGATGTACCTGCCGTCCCGGTGTCCGGAGTCGAGCAGGCTCTTGGTGTTGGCGTGCAGGAACTCCATGGCGAAGTGGATGCCGTCCAGGTTGCGTCCCTCGACGGGAAGGTCGCGCGGCTTCGTGGCCCCGCCGCATAACACCACCGCGTCGAACTCCTTGAGCAAGCGATCGCCGGGCAGGTCCTTGCCGACCTCCGTGTTCGGGACGAACCGCACCCCCTCCTCGGCCATGAGCTTCACGCGCCGTTCCACGATCGACTTGTCGAGTTTCATGTTGGGGATGCCGTACATCAGCAGGCCGCCGATGCGGTCCGCCCGTTCGAAGACCGTGACCCAATGGCCGGCGCGGTTAAGCTGGGCGGCGCAGGCGAGGCCCGCCGGGCCGGAGCCGACGATCGCCACATTTTTTCCGGTGCGCTGCGCCGGCGCTTCGGCCGTCACCCAGCCCTCCTCGAATCCCTTGTCGATGATCGCGCACTCGACCGTCTTGATCGTCACCGGGGGCTCGTTGATGCCCAGAACGCACGAGCCCTCGCAGGGCGCCGGGCAGACCCGGCCGGTGAATTCGGGGAAATTGTTGGTCTTGTGCAGGCGGTCGAGCGCTTCGCGCCACTGGCCGCGGTACACCAGGTCGTTCCACTCCGGGATGAGATTGTGGATGGGGCAGCCGGCGGCCATGCCGCCGAGCAGTGTGCCCGTGTGGCAGAAGGGGACCCCGCAATCCATGCAGCGTGCGCCCTGGCGGCGCAGCTGTTCCTCAGGCATGGGATCGTGGAACTCGCGCCAGTCGCCGATGCGCTCGATGGGCGCACGATCGTGCGGCAGCTGCCGCGTGTATTCGAGAAACCCGGTGGGCTTACCCATGACCCCAGTCTCCCCAGCACTCAGAACGCATTACCTGCCGCCGGCGCGAGCCACGTCGTGCGAGTTCAGCTCGAAAGCCGCCATCTCGGCCTCCTCCTCGGACAGGCCGCTCTCGCGCATCCGCTTCTGCGACTCGAGCACCCGCTGGTAGTCCTTGGGCAGGACCTTGACGAAGCGGGCCACCCACTGGTCCCAGAGCGCCAGCACGCGCCAGCCGCGCTGGCTGCGCGTCGCCTCGGCGTGCCGCCGCACCATGCCGCGCACGAACTCGATCTCGTCCGGCTCCTCGAGCGGACAGAGCCGCACCATCTCCTGGTTGCAGTTCTGCGGGAAGTCGCCGATCTCGTCGAGCACGTAGGCGATGCCCCCGGACATGCCGGCGGCGAAGTTGCGGCCGGTCGGGCCGAGCACGACGACACGGCCCGCGGTCATATACTCGCAGCCGTGGTCGCCCACCGCCTCGACCACAGCCTGCACGCCGCTGTTGCGCACGCAGAACCGTTCGCCCGCCATGCCGCGGATGTACGCCTCGCCCGACGTCGCGCCGTAGAACGCGACGTTGCCGACGATGATATTCTCCTCCGGCACCAGGGTAGACGCCTCGGGCGGGTACACGATGATCTTGCCGCCGGACAGCCCCTTGCCGATGTAATCGTTCGAATCCCCTTCCAGGATCAGCGTCATACCGCGCGGCACGAAGGCGCCGAAGCTCTGCCCGGCGGAACCCTGGAAGTGGAGCCGGATCGTATCGTCGGGCAGCCCCTGCGGCCCGTGGCGGCGCGTCAGCGCGCTGCCCACGATCGTGCCCACCACCCGGTTCACGTTCCGGATCGGCAGCGTGGCCGATACCGGCGTCTTGTGCTCAAGCGCCGGCCGGCACAGGTCGAGCAGCGTGGTGTTGTCGAGCGCCCTGTCCAGGCCGTGGTCCTGCGCGATCTGGCAGTAGCGCTGCACGTGCGCCGGCACCTGCGGCTGGTAGAGAATCTGAGAGAAATCGAGCCCCTGAGCTTTGCCGTGGTCGACAGCCGCGCGCATCTCGATGCGGTCGGTGCGCCCGATCATCTCGTTGATGGTGCGGAAGCCGAGCCGTGCCATGAGTTCGCGCACCTCCTGTGCCACGAAGCGCATGAAGTTCACGGCGTGGGCCGGGTCCCCCGTGAATTTCTTGCGCAGCCGGGGATCCTGCGTGGCCACGCCGACCGGGCAGGTGTTCAGGTGGCAGACGCGCATCATCACGCAGCCGAGCACGACGAGCGGGGCGGTCGCGAAACCGAATTCTTCGGCCCCGAGCAGCGCGGCGATGACGACGTCCCGGCCGGTTTTGAGTTGGCCGTCCGTCTCGACGACGATCCGGCTGCGCAGATCGTTGAGCACGAGCACCTGGTGCGTCTCGGCCAGGCCGAGCTCCCAGGGAATGCCCGCGTGCTTGATGCTCGTGAGCGGCGAGGCCCCTGTGCCGCCGTCGTGGCCGCTGATCAGCACCACGTCGGCGTGTGCCTTCGCGACGCCCGCGGCGATCGTTCCCACCCCCACCTCGGCCACCAGCTTCACGCTGATCCGCGCATGGTGGTTGGCGTTCTTGAGATCGTGGATCAGCTCCGCGAGATCCTCGATGGAGTAGATATCGTGGTGCGGCGGCGGCGAGATGAGGCCGACGCCGGGGGTCGAGTGACGTACCCGCGCGATCCAGGGATACACCTTGGAGCCGGGCAGCTGCCCCCCCTCGCCGGGCTTCGCGCCCTGCGCCATCTTGATCTGGAGCTCCTTGGCGTTGACCAGGTAATAACTGGTCACGCCGAACCGACCGGACGCCACCTGCTTGATCGCGCTGTTGCGGGAGTCGCCGTTCGAGTCCCGCACGTAGCGCCGCGGGTCTTCCCCCCCCTCGCCGGTATTGCTCTTGCCCCCCAGCCGGTTCATCGCAATGGCCAGCGACTCGTGCGCCTCCTGGCTGATCGACCCGTAGGACATGGCGCCGGTCTTGAAGCG
>JBGPMX010000006.1:0-23729 GCA_041487215.1 Planctomycetia bacterium
CAAGGGTCTAGAGCCAGCCGACAGAAACCGGAGAGCAGAAGCAGAACGGCAAAAGAGACGACGCAGGACGCAGCCGCGGAACGGCGACCGTACGGCGACAACGCATCGTCTTCGAGCGTGCCGGTGTACGTGATACGGTCTTTGAACAATGCCCGCGCGATCTCATTTCTGTCGCCCTTCCCCCTTGGTGTAACGCGGCTCAGTGTCCTACAGCTACCCCAGCGAGACCGCGACGCCTTTGCCGTCCGCTCCGCGGTTTGGTGAGGTAGCCTCGAGCCCAACCCGCCGCAACAGGTCAGCAAAACGCGGGTCACCCCGAAGCGGGTCGAACACGGGCTCGGCTCCGAGTTCGCTCAACATCTGCGCGCGCTCGGCGTAGGCCTGTTCCAACCAGCCTAACGCCTGGTCAATCTCCCCCATGCCCGTTGCGATCAGCGCGGCCAGCATCGGCGAAACATGCCGCGTTCGGGACAACTGCTGGAGTTCGTCGAGCAGCAGCTGCGCTTCAACACGCCGGCCCGCCCGCCCGTGGGTGTAGCCCAGTGCCGCCACGATTTCCAGATTGTTGTCGAGCCGCCGGGCCGCCTGCAACTCCGCAAGCGCTTCCGGAAGTCGGCCGATGCTGGCGTAGGTCCATCCGAGCCAGAGGCGCGCCACCCAGAAGCTGTCGTCCATGTCCACGGTCTTCTGAAGCTGTGCGATCGCTTGATCGTACTGACGGGCGAAGTAGTAGCCGTGCCGCCCCAAGGTGGCGTGAGTGATAAGCGAGAGGGGGTCCAGCTCGATCGCTCGCTGGAATGCAGCGATCGCTTCCGGATGCCGGCCAACCGCCGCCAGGTACTCGCCGAACCACTGGTGAGCAACGGCGTAGTTCGGGTTGAGCCCGAGGGCGCGTTCGTACTCGCGGCCCGCGGCCCGCCAGTCCCAGTCGTACTCCTTCTGGACCATCGCCAAAGAGACGTGTGCCTCGGCAAGGTTCTCGTCGATCGCCAGGGCCTGAGTGGCCGCGGCTTTGGCGCGCGGGTAAGCCTCGCGGAACGGAAGGTGGCCCCAGCCGCCCAGGTTGAGGTAGGCGTCGGCGACGCCGGCATACGCGAGCGCGTAGGTCGGATCGATGTCAATCGCCTGCTCGAAGAGCTTGATGCTCTTCTTGAGCCCCTCTGCGGTCCGCTTGCTCCAGTGGTAGCGTCCCTTGAGATAACACTGATAGGCCTCGGCGTTCTCTGTACGGGCTTGGCCGACCCGGCGCTTCTGGCCTCTGGTCAAGCGCAGGCACAGCTTCTCGGCAATCTCCTGGGCAATCGCCTTCTCGACGACTAGCACGTCCGACAACTTCCGGTCGTAATGCTCGCCCCAGAGCTGAGAGCCATCCCTGACGTCCACGAGTTCCATCTTGATGACCAAGCGGTCGCCGCGCTGGAAGAGTCGGCCGGTGAGGACCGCCCGAACCTTGAGAGCCCGTCCTACCTCCTGCGGGTCTGCGTCGCGGCCCTTGTACCGAAACGCAGTGCTGCGCGCCATCACGCGCAGCCCGGGAAGTTGCGACAATAAGTTGATGATGCTCTCCGTGATCCCGTCACTGAGGTACTCGATATCCGGATCGACATTCGTATTCGTCAGGGGCAAGACGGCCAGTGAAGGGATGGCTTCGCGCGGCCTGCGAGCGGGCTTGGGGTGGTACAGGGTTGTCGAGGGCGGGGACGCCGAAACGTGCGACCCGCTCAGGAGGGAGCCCAGGGCGAAGGCGAGGTCGCGCGCCGACGCAACCCGTTGGCCCGGGTCCTTGGCCAGACAGTGCCGGATCGCGCGTTCGACTTCGGGCGGGACATCCGCCCCAAGGCTTGCCAGTGCGGGCGGTTCGTCATGCAGAATGGCCGCGGCCGTCTCCGCGGCCGTCCGCCCCTGAAAGGGGCGCGCTCCCGCCACCAGCTCATACAAGACACAGCCCAGACCAAATACGTCACTGCGGGCATCGGCCGGTAGGCCGCGGAGCTGCTCGGGGGACATGTATCCGATGGTGCCCACCACCGTGCCTGGGTCTGTTCGGCCGGGGGTGCAAATCCCGGTTTCGAGCTCACTCCAAGCTTGGATCTCGAGACGCGCTAACCCGAAGTCGAGGATCTTCACCCGGCCGTCCGCGGTGAGGAACAGGTTCTCGGGTTTGATGTCTCGATGGATGATGCCTTTGGCGTGGGCGGTGGCCAAACCATCGGCCACGGCAGCGGCAATCGCGAGCGCCTCGCGCCAGGGGAACGCAGCGGTGGCCAGGCGGCACCGCAGGGTCACCCCTTCCAGCAACTCCGTGACGGCAAACGGAATCCCCTGCGCCCGGCCCACGTCATACAAGACCAGGATGTTCGGATGCGCCAGGGCCGCGACCGTCTTGGCCTCCCGCTCGAAGCGAGCCAGGCGATCAGGGTCTTGGGCCAGCGGCTCCGGCACCACCTTGACCGCGACGTCGCGGTCGAGCCGGAGGTCTTTGGCGCGATAGACCTCACCCATGCCTCCTTGCCCCAGCGGGGCGAGGATCTGGTACGGCCCCAGTCGCATTCCAGCGGCTAGCATCCGGTCTTCCTTTCCCGTCCGGCCGTGTCACCCGAAGGAACCCCGCGGAAACGCCTGATCACGGGTACGCGCCTGACTCTCATTGAACCGTTGCTCTGCTTCGGAGAGCTTCCAGTATCATGCCAGCTTGTCCATGCTTTGGTGCTACCCAAGAACTATCAATGCCGACGAATCCGCGAGCCCGTGCGCCGCGGCAGGGCGGCGGCGGCCAGGAGCGCCACCGCCGGCATGATCGGCGCCCGCATCCGCATGTCGCTCCAGTAGATCGAGTGCACCAGGGTGAAGGCCGCGAGCGCCGCGGGCAAGACGACCCAGGGCCAGCGCCAGCTGTCGCGACGGAAGAGGGCGACCGCGGCGAGCGCGAGCTCCGGAATGTAAAACACCGCACAGGCCAGGCGCACCCAGCTCGAGTAAACCCCGGCGTGCGGCAGCGGCCTCCAGAAACTGATCACGCGATACGCCACGCTGCGCAGAAAGTCGAGCGGGCGCGCTGCGATCGTCTCCCACGCGCGCCGGTAGCAGAACGCGTCGTAGGACAGCTCATCGTTGATTCCAGCATACTTCGGGTCTACCTGCACGCGGTCTCGCAGCGCGCTGGCCAACCACTCTCGCTGCATGCGCGCTTGCCATGCTTCGAGGCTCGCCTCCGGCCACGCCCGGTCCCAGCCGGCGTCGATGACCTCATCGTAAAACACGTCGTTGTTCGCGAGCAGCAGCGTGTAGCCGCCGTGCGTCGTCGTGAGAATCGGCCGGCCCAGCGCGTGCCAGTTTCGCACTGCCCAGGGAACCTGCACGGCCAGGACCATTCCCAGAACCAGCGCCGCCCACTTCCAGCGAATTCGCGTCCCCGCCACCCCGCCCGCGAAGCCCCCTGCAACGGCGGCCGCCACGGCGTACGCCAGCATGGTCGTGCGGCAGAGCGCGCCGAGCCCCAGCAAGAGTCCGGCGAGCCCGGTCCAGGCTGACTTCCATTCGCCCCGTGACTCGATCATCACGCAGATGCTCCCGGCGAAGAGCAGTGCGGCGAGTGTCTCCGTCATGGGCACGCTGGACTGGTACACCAGGAGCGGATCGATCGCAACCAGCCCGCCGGCGACGGTCGCGCGCATGCCGAGCCCTAGACGGCGGCCCGCGTGCCAGGTGAGGAGCGTGGTGCCGGCGCCCCAAACGACATGGAGCAGAGCGAGCAGGCTGATGCCTATGCCGTTCAGATCATCTTGCAGCCAGAAGAGCGGTGCGATCAGGAGCGGATAGAGCGGCGGGCGAAACGCGGTGGGGTCCCGCGGATGATCACCGAACACGTGTGCCTGCGCCAGAGGCCTCGCGAGCAAGAGATATCCGTCGATGTCGTCGGCCAACCGCTCTGCATGCCGTGAAATGATCGCGGTGCGCGCAGCGATGCTCAGAAAGATCAGCCCCAGGCAGGTGAGCCGGTTGCTTTTCATGACAGCGACTAGCGGACGGACCAAATGTCTCTCCCGCGTATCGGCTCGCCCCGCTTGAGGACCCTCACCACCCCTCACCCCCAACCCCTCTCCCCGCAAGCGGGGCGAGGGGAGTGATGGTCCCCAGGGGAAATCTCTTTCCGCGCGCAACTTGCTCCCCTCGCCCCACGCTTGCTCCTCTCATGGATTCCAGGAGCATGCGTGGGGAGAGGGGTCGGGGGTGAGGGGCCCGCCTCAACGGCCGATCCAGACTCCCAGGATTGGGTTGCCCCGTCAACGCCGTGCCCGGATACTGGCGCTTCTGTCGAACATCAAACCATCAAGCCGCCGGAGCGGCCATCGGCACGGCCGTGCCGAACGCCCGGCGATCGCATGGATCATGAGTCGCTGGACATCCGAGAGAAGGTGTCGCGCTGGCTCATCCGCTGGCGTTGGCCCATGTTCGCGGCCGCGCTGGTGATGACCGCCGCGCTCTTCTGGCCTTCCACGAAGCTCGAGTTCGACGCATCGATCATCAGCCTCTTCCCGCCCGAAGACCCGGTGTTGCAGAAGTACCTGGAGAGCATCCGGCTCTTCGGTGGCGACGAGGTAGTCGCCGTGGCCTACACCGACCCCCAGCTTCTCACGCCCGCCGGCCTGGCACGGCTGCACGAGTTCGCCGACCGGTTCCGCGAGCTTATGTCCTTGCCCGCCGCTTCCGATGAAAGTGCTGGTGGTGGGACGGGGCGTGTCGAGTCCCCGCCTGTGCGGCGTGTCGTGAGCCTGGCCGACCTGCCCTGGCCGCCGCACCCACTCGACACCGATCCGCTCTACCGGCAGGCCTTCCAGCGCGGTCTTTCGCCGCAGGAGCTCAAGGCCACCCTGCTCGGCTCGCCCCTGTACCGCAACCTGTTCCTGGGGGAGGACGGCGAGACGACAGCCGTGTGGCTGACGCTACGTCCGAAGCGGAACGACCGGGAGCGGAAGGAGCTGATCCACGCGATCCGCCGCACCGCGGCGACCAACGAGCCGTTCGAGACCGTGGTGGCGGGCGGGGCGGTGCTCACGCACGATGCCTCGGTGTACGTGGATGAGGACAGTCGAACGCTGGGCTGGGTATCCACGCTGGTCCTGCTCGCGGTGATCGGTCTCTTGTTCCGGCGGCTGCGTTGGGTCGCCCTGCCGCTCGGCGTGGTGCACGTTACGCTGGTCTGGACCAAGGGGTTGCTCGCGCTGTTCGCCACGCGGCTGAGCATGGTCTCGACGACGTTGACGGCGCTCGTCACCGTGATCGGCGTGGCCGCCGTCGTGCAGGTGACTGCACGGTATCGGGAGGAGCGGCTGCGTCATGCGCCGCGCGACGCGCTCGGCCGGACGATGGCCACCACGGGTCCGGCCGTGTTCTGGGCCAGCCTTACGACGGCTGCCGGCTTCGCCTCGCTGCTCGTCACGTCGATCGTCCCCGTGCGCAATTTCGCCGTCATGCTGGCCGCCGCGTCGATGTTTGTCTTCGTCGCCATCGCGGCGATCGTCCCGGCCGTTGTGCTGTTCGGCCGCCGGCCGCGCGACCCGGGCGAAGTGCCGGGCGAGCGGCACATCGACCAGGTGCTCACGCGGACCATGGACTGGAGCCTGGCCCACCCGCTGGCGGTGGGCGCCGCCGCCATGCTGCTCCTCGTGCTCACTGTGGCCGGCATATTTCGCATCCGGACCGAGACCGATTTCACGCGGAACTTTCGCCGCTCGAGCCCCGTGGTCCGATCGTACCAGTTCATCGAGCGGCGGCTGGGCGGAGTAGGAGCTCTCGAGCTCGAGTTCCCGGTCCCGGGCGAGCTCACGCCCGAGCTCGTCGATCGGCTGCGCACGCTCGAAGACGAGCTGCGCCAGAACCCGGAGATCACCAGCGTGATCGGCGTCGTGGACGGGCTCGACTTCTTCGACACGGGTTATATCGGCACGGCCAGCCGGCTCGTCGGCGCGCGGCTCAGCCTGGCGGCGAAGATCGCTCTAGTACGGCGCCAGCGGCCGGGCGCCCTCGCCACCTTATGGAACGAGAAAGAAGGTGTGATGCGCATGATGCTCCGCGCCAGGGAACAGGTACCGAGCGGCGTGAAGACGGAGCTGATCCGCTGGATCGAAACCACCGGATGCGACACGCTCGGCGACTCCGCTGATGTGCGCGTCACCGGGACGTACACACTGCTCAATCACCTGGTGAGCGGTCTGATGGCTGACCAGCTTAACAGCTTCCTGCTGGCCACTTTCTCTGTCTTCTTGATCATGTGCTTGGCGCTGCGCAGCGTCGGGTTGGGTGTGGTGGGACTGGTGCCGAAGCTGGGGCCCATTCTGATGGTATTGGGGGCGATGGGCTGGCTCGGGGTTCCCATCGACATGGGGACGCCGATGATCGCGTCCGTGTCGATTGGGCTCTCGGTCGGTTTCAGCATTCACTATCTGTATCGATTTCGCCAGGAGCGTGCCGCGGGCGTGCCGTTCGACGAGGCCCTGCGTGCGACGCACCGCCGGGTGGGCGGCGCCATGGTCTTCTCGAACCTTGCCCTGGTGCTCGGCTTCGGCGTGCTCACGCTCTCGAATTTCATCCCGACCGTCCACTTCAGCATCCTGGCCGACGTCGCGCTGGTCGGGGGCCTGGCCGGCAATCTGCTGGTGCTGCCGCTCTTGCTGCGGCTTGTGCCGCTCGACACGCCGGCGAAACGGTGACCGTCTGGACCAGCTCGTCCCATCACGGCGCGGCGGTATGAGCCGGCTCGTGCGCGGCGGCCCCTGCGCGCAGCCACTGCCATTCGCCGCATCGCTCGGCTTCGGCAACGCTGCGCAGATTCGGGCCCGGATCCACCCAGACCAGATCGCTGTGCGCGAGCGCGTCCTCGACCCACGCGTAGCTCACCTGGCCGCGCACGCTCGAGGGCAGCAGGGTCACCAGCCGCCGCGCGCCGGCTGGCCGGCCGGGCATGAACGCGTAGAAGCGGTCGAGATAAATGTTCTCCGGCCGCGCACACGCGGCGCGCAAACGGTCGAACACATCGAACGGGAATGCGAAGTTGGTTTCGAGAATGATCTGGAGCGTGGCGAACGGGTTGATACTGAGAAATTCGCGGACTATGCGTTCCGCGCGAGGCAGCCGGCGGTAAAGATCCGCCGATCGCAACCAGAGCGTGAAGGCCTGGGCCGCATCCGGCGGCGCGGCGCGCGCCGGCTCCTCATCCAGATCGACTCTCCACCCCCGCAAGCCTGGCTCGCACCGCGGGCGCCCGCACAACGAGCTCTCGGTGATCGCGATGTCCAGGGCAGGGGGGGGCAGCGGATCGAACTCGGTTTCGAAGATTTCCTCCGACTCTTCCAGCAGACCGAGCATGTCGTCGAGTGCCAACCGGGGCGTGCGCAGCACGTAGTAGGGCGGCCGCGGCTGGTACTCGAGGCCCAGCGCCGCCGCCTCCTGGCGAAACGACGTGCCGGGCAGAACGCTCAGCTGGAACACCTGGATATCGTCGTACAACCGGTTGTCCGCCAGATAATGCATGCCGCGTCGAATGGAATCCGGCGTGTCCCCCGGTAGTCCGATGATCAGGTCGACCTTGACTGCGATCCCCGCCGCCTGAAGTGCTCGCACGCCTTTCTCGAACGCTTTCAGGTTGTTGCGGCGATCCATGAGCTCCTGGGTTACCGGATCGACCGATTGCAGCCCGATCTCTACCTCCTTGAAATTCGTCGCCCGCATCAGCTCCGCGTGCGCCGGGGTGATCCCTTCGCCGCGCAGCTCGCCGTACAATTCGAGCCGCCCGTCGGGGTTGCCGTCGCGCAGAAGCTCGAGGAACTGCGTGAAGTCGCGGCGCTGGTTCAGCGTGGGATCGAGCAGATAGACCTCGCGCGCCCCGTTGGCGCGCGCGTGCGCCAGGTTGGCCAGCACCTTCTCACGCGAGACGTAGTAGAGACCGTCGTACGCCTTGGGGTAATAGCAGAACTTGCACTTGAAGATGCAGCCGCGCACGGTCTCGAGCAGAAGCTGCTCCTGGTCCCCGGCGTTCAGGATGCCGGCCAGGTAGGGGGAGGAAATCGGGTCGAGCGTGGGCATGGGGCGGCGCGGCGGATTGACACGCAAGACACCGTTGCGGTGGGCGAGGCCCGCGATGCTCGCGAGGGCCGGCGTGCCGCCGGCGTGATGAGCCAGGAGTTCTGCGAACGTCTGCTCCCCCTCGCCGATCGCCGCGTAGTCCAGGCACGCAGAGTTAAGGACCCAGGCGTTATCCGGCGTGATCTCGGGCCCGCCGAGCATCACCCGCGTCTCGGGCCGGCGCGCCCGGATCCGCTCGGCGACCCAGAGCGTTCGGTCGATGTTCCAGAGGTAGCACGTGAAACCGACCAGCCAGGGATCCTGCTCACAGATGCGCTCGACCAGCGCATGGTCGCCCAGCCGGTTCGCGTCGTCGGCCGGCAGGATGGCGATGTCGAACTGGCTGTCCAACCCGCGCTGCTCGGCCAGCAGCTTGAGGTACCCGGCGGCGAGCGGGACGTTGCCGCGGATCGGTTGTGGACCGAGCGGCGGGATCGGCAGCTGGACAAGCAGGACTCTGCGGCGCTCGGCCAACGCGGCCCCCTGACAAGAGCGTACGAAGCAAAGGCGAAACTCAGCTTGCCATTATACCGAGGCGTCCGGCTCGACTTGCTGTGCGGTTCAGGAGCCGGTACCGTCCCAAGAGGTCCGCGGAAGAATGGCGAGCCCGCGGGGGCGTCAGCCTCGGGGATGCGGACCGCGTTGCGAGCCTCTGAGTATGTGGGGTGGGCTTCGCCCACCACGGCCAATCTGTTGGTGGGTGAAGCCTACTCACACTGTTTGGGCCCTGGAAAAGACATGATACGCGGCATCGGACCGGGCGATCTTCTGATCATCGGTGTGATCGTCTGGTTGCTGCTTCATGGATGGTTATCGGAAATCCAGATCGGGCTGGCGCGATCCGTACGCTACTGGCGCACGCGATATCGCAAGCCTTGGCTCTGGTGGCGCGATACGGCTCGCGTTCGAGCCCTCCAGGAAGAAAGCGCGCGTACGGACGCGGAGCTCTTTCGCCTCCTCTTGCCGTGGCTCTTCGGTGCCCTGGTTCTGGCGCTCGCCGGTCTCCTGGCTGAGGCCTGGAGCGCGCCAGAGAACGCTTCCGCGCCCGCCACAAGGCCGGCTGGGAGCTGGCCGATGTGGGGCGGCACCCCTCAACGGAACATGGTCAACACCGCGGACACGGGCCTACCGGTCGACTGGGACCTGAAGACGAAGAAGAACGTCAAGTGGGTCGCCACGGTTGGCTCCGTATGCTACGGGAACCCCGTCGTCGCCGACGGCAAGGTATTCGTCGGGACCAACAACGCCGGGCTCAAGAACCCGGACATCCGCGGCGACAAGGGGATCGTCATGTGCTTCCGCCAGGAAGATGGCGCGTTCCTCTGGCAGGCCGTGCACGACAAGCTGTCCGCGGGTCGAGTGAATGACTGGCCCGAGCAAGGAATCTGCTCGACGTGCGCCGTCGAGGGGAAGCGCCTGTACTACGTGTCGAACCGCTGCGAATTGATCTGTGCCGACACCGAAGGCTTCTACGATGGCACGAACGATGGCGTCGCGGACGAGAAGTATCACAGCAAGATCGATGCGGACATCGTCTGGCGGCTGGACATGATCGACGAGCTCGGCGTCTTCCCGCACAACCTCGCAGCCAGCTCGCCGCTCATCGTGGGCGATCTGGTATACGTCCTCACCTCGAACGGCGTGGCCGAGAGCCACCTCGTAATCCCTTCCCCCATGGCGCCGAGCTTCATCGCCGTGCACAAAGACACGGGGAAGGTGGTGTGGTCCGACAACTCGCCCGGCGATCGCATCCTTCACGGGCAGTGGTCGAGCCCGACGTACGGCGAGGTGAACGGCAGGGGCCAGGTCTATTTCCCCGGGGGCGACGGCTGGCTTTACGCTTTCGAGCCGCTGGGCGATCCGGACCGGCCGGGCAGAGGGAAGTTGATCTGGAAGTTCGATTGCAACCCGCCCGCCGCGGCCCAGAACTTGGCGGGCTGGGGGACAGCGAACGAGATCATTTCGACCGCCGTCTTTCGAGATCAGAAGGTGTATATTGCGGTCGGGCAGGACCCGGAGCACGGCGAGGGGATCGGACATCTTTATGCGATCGATGCCACGAAGACCGGGGACGTGAGCGAGTACGTCGGCGAATGGAACCCTGTTCGGCGCGTGAAGGAGAATGCGCGGAAGAATCCGAACTCAGCGCTGGTCTGGCACTACGGGAACAAAGACTTCGGCCGGAGCATCTCCACGTGCGCGATCGATGGGGACCTGCTCTATGCGGTGGAACTCGCCGGGTTCCTGCACTGCCTCGACGTCAAGACGGGCAAGCCGTACTGGAAGCACGATCTTCTGGCCGCCGCCTGGGGGTCTCCGTACGTGGTCGACAACAAGGTGTACGTCGGTGACGAGGACGGAGATGTGGCTATCTTGGAGAGCTCGAGCACGAAGCGGCTGATCAACGAGATAAGCATGGAGTCGAGTGTGCTGTCGACACCTGCGGTGGTCGATCGGGTTCTGTACCTGGCCACTCGATCGCATGTCTACGCATTGGAAGAGCACTAACGCGGCGATTGCGCACCGTGAAAAGTCACACTAACCCGAAGCGTGAGCGAGGCATGAACTTGCACTGTTTGCAACCCCGTCGGGCTTGCCCAGGCGGAATGCGGGATTTTCCACTACGGCCGCCGCTCTCCATAATGGTTTTTCCTGCCGAACCGCCGCTGCCGCCGCTGCAGGCGGCAGGAGCGGCGGTTCGGCGCAGAGCAGAGGATGAGCTGCGTCGCAGTAGTGCACAAGCGTTTCTCCGCCGGGGCCAGCCCGGCGGCGATCCACGAAGCGCGCAACTTCAACGGCGCGAGCGAAGAACGATGTCATGAACATGCCTCTTTACGATCCGGCACTGAGCGAGCGTCACGTTGCGGATTCCGCACAGAAGATTCTGCTGCTCACGCGTGCGCGCTCGGGCGATCGCGGCCTTCATGTGGTGGACCCCGACTCCTTCGTCATGCTGGCCCTCTGGTCCTTGGTTCGATGGGAACGGAAGGTCGGCCTTCTTGCTCTTGAGCGGATGGCTGTAGATCTAGATAACCTGACTCGCGATCTCAATCATCTCCTTGACCAGAAGGCCACGGAGGATCCGGTCTCGGCACTCGGCGGTAGCTTGGTTTTGAAGAGCACGAGACAGCCGTACGAAGGCTGGGAGTTTCACGCGGTCCTGGAGCCGCTGCTAGCTCAAGCGGAACATGAGGCGCATGCCTTGGGGCACAAGTATGTGGGTTCCGAGCACTTGCTGCTCGCCATGCTCACTCTTGCTGACCCATCGTTGGGGGGCCTCTTGCAGAGCTATGCGGTAACGCACGAACGTGTGAAGCAAACGGTCCTCTCGCTTCTCAAACATTGACGTCCAACTCCGGGTTCCAGTCAGCGTGGGCTGGTGGTGGGCGGCTCGGCCCACCAAGATCGCTTCCCGCTTTGTCTCGCTCTTCGCAACGGGCGATTTCGCGATGGCGAACGAGATGATTTCCGGGGCACACTGGCACTCAGAGCACGGCCTGGCTGTTCTTTACCAGGGCGAACCGCACGCCGGACCGCATCGAAACGTGGACGACATTGCGGCAATGTTGGAAGCTCAATCTCGTTCTTGAAACAAACACGAGCCATGAGGAGATCGCCATGCGGGCAGCGGACCGCCGGCGGCTGAGCGTTGGGCGCTGGCACCGCACTCCAAATGAACTTCAGACGTACGGTCGCACGTTCCTGGCTTTGGGTGCCGCTCCTTGCGATGAGCACCGTGCTCGTGCTCGCCGGGAGGCTGTTGGTCTGGCCGCAGTGTCAGCAGGCTCTCGCGTCGCGTGATGTCCAAAAGTTCCTAGACGCCGAGATGAACTGGAGTCTGGACGACGCTCGTCAGTCCGAGCAGCGGATACTGGCCATGGACGGCGGCAAGCCCGCGATTCCCGCCCTCATCCATTTGTTGAAAGATGAAAGAGCCGGGGTGCGGCAGACCGCGGCGTCGGTGCTACGAGAGATTGGCCCAGCGGCGAGAGCCGCCGTGCCCGAGCTCGTCGCAGCGGAACGGCTGGAGAGGCATGAGGGGCCCTGTCCGCCAGTAAACCTCGGCCATTACGTGGCATGGGCGCTCAAAACCATCGACCCCGCGGCCGCTGCCCGGGCTGATGTCAAATAGCTGCAACCCGGTGCTCTTTTTTTCCCGACCGGCTGGTTATTCAGAGGTTGCGTGAGTGGACAATGCGGTTGGCTGGCACAATCCACGTCGAGGCTGGGGCTACAACGATGACTGAAGACAACACGACGCGTATCCTGCCGCGCCCGCCGCAGCCTGGATTCTTCCGGGCCTGCCCCTCGTGCGGCGCGTGGTTCGCTCTCCAGCTGCTCGAGCTTCAGGAGAAGGCCGATGACAAACCGGTGAAGGTGTACCGGTGTCGGGTCTGCGGTAAGGAGTTTGAATTTGGAGACAGGAATCCGTACGTCGTCTGAGGCCCGGCCTGGCTCTACAACATTGTGCAACCCTTTCAGGGTTGAGGTCGCATTTCCGAACCAGAACCCAGGGTGGCGCTCCGCGGCTGCGCCGCTCCGCTTACCCTGGGCTATCTTGTCCGACGCTTTCAGCGTCAAGAAGTACCCCGGCGTGTCGGTGCCGATGCCTGCCCGCCGAAGCCTTGGCAGCCTGTTGAAGAACCTGTAGCTGAACTCGCCAGAGTTCAGACAACTCTGAATTCTGGCGAATACAGCTACCGCCAGAGGCCTTCGCGGTGCGGATATGGCCACGGCTCCCTCACCGCCCGGGAAATCCACTCCTCACCCCGGGTCCAGCGCCCCTCACTCCTGCCAAGAAGCATTGAGAGCTAAAGGTTGAGCGTCCCACCGCCCCTCACCCCCGACCCCTCTCCCCACGCTTGCTGCCATGATCCCTGAGGGCAGCTGCGCGTGGGGCGAGGGGAGAAGTACCTGCGCGAAGAGGGCCTCTCCCATGAACTCGAGGCGGAGCGGCGACCCCGGGCGAGGCGAGAGATACGCGCAAAAGGTAAACTGGTCCACAGGTCAACCGCGAATTAGGCTCGCACACTTCTCTATCACCTCACGCTTCCTCCTCGGCGCATCATCTCCTCATGGGAGAGCCTCTCTTCGCGCAGATCTCTCCCCTCGCCCTACGGGAGCTCCTCTCATGGATCACAGGAGCGAGCGTGGGGAGAGGGGTTGGGGGTGAGGGGCGGTGAAGCGCGTGGGGTGACGGGCCTCGCCTGCGGCTACGGGTTCAACGACGCAGGCGGAGCTGCAACCAAACAATGCGTGCAGCTCGCGATGAAACCGCGGGAAAGTAGTACGAATCTGCCCGAAATCACCGCTTCGGATCCGAAGCGTCGAGCTGCTCGCGCGCTCGCGCCGTGTACGCGTCCTGAATGCCCGTCGCGATCAGCTTGGCCAGCTCGCGCCGCGCCTCATCCGTCTTTCCAAGCTTCTCGAGCGATTCGGCCAACAGCCAGCGTGCTTCCGTCTCGAAGTCGGCACCGGGCGCCAGAGCGACGGCGCGAGCCAGGTACTGGACCGCTTCGCCGCGCTGGTCGCGCAGCGCCAGCAGCTTGCCGCGCCAGAACAGCGTTTCTCCCGCGAGCTTTTCCGTGGGGAAGTCGTCCTCCCAGCGCTGGACGACCTGGAGCGCTGCGCTCAAGTTTCCCGACGCGATGAGCTCCCGGATGGCGTTCGGAAGGGCGCCGACCCGTGCCGCACGCACCTGGCTGGGTACGATGGTTTCGCTGAGCGCCTCGGCACGCCGGTACAAATCCCGCGCGCCGTCGCGTTTGCCATGCCAGAGCAGGACGTCCCCGGACGCGATGAGCGCCCGGCGGTACGCCGCCAGAAGCGCCGCCGTGCGCCGCTCCTGGCGCAGCGTCTCGTCGACGCGCTCGAGTAGCGCAGCGGCCTTCTCCGGCGCATCGCGATCGATGCCGACCAGCCGAATCAGGCGCGCCAGCACATCGAGCTTCTCGGGCGCCGGCGTCTCGGCCGTGATCGATGCCTCGTAGTTGGCGATCGCTTCGTCGAGACCACTGGTTCCGCTGCGCAGCGCGTTCTCGGCGATGAGCCGCCGCAGGCGCGCCGTGTCCGGCGCGGCCGTCTCCGGAAACCGCTCGAGGACCTCGCGGGCAATCGCGATCGCCTCGGCGCCGTCTCCCGCCTCGGACATCAGAAACGCCAGCTCGCGGAGCGATGCGGCATCGAGCTTGGCTCGATCGTACGATTGGGCGGCCGCCACGTAATCGGCCAAGCGCCCCTCGGGAAATTCGGCCGTCACGTGCTCGATCTCGAACACCTCGAGCGGCCAGGTGGCGGGGCGGGCGGGCGAGTCGGCCGCCGTGAGCGTGACCTTGGTGGTACCCACGCTCAGATAAAGATGCTCCACCTCGGGGCCGGTTGCCTGCTGGCCGTCTCCGAAATCCCACTGGAACGACCCGCCGGCCGGCTGCGCGGCGAAGCGGCACAGCGTGTACTGGCCATCCGAACGGATGTGGGGCGCCGGCCAGACCGAGCTAGCGATGACCGGCTCGAAGACCGGAAGTGCGCCGGTTGGGCTCTCGTAACGGGTCACGGCCGCCTGGTGCGGCGCGGTGAAGATGCTCTCGGGGATCGCATCGAACGCCGCAGCCCCCGGCGGACGCCAGCCGAGAAACGCCATCTGACCGAGCGAGACCTCCTCGTGGTAGTACTCCACGTAGTGCAGACCGGCGGTCAGCTGCACCGCCGCGTTCTTCTCGCCGTGCATGCCGCGCTCTTCGGTGTGACGGCCGGGCCAATGCACGAGCTCCCGGCCGTCGAGGAACGAAAACGAGGCCTCGTTCGACGCCGTGCAGAACTCGTAGCGCCCCGCGGCGGGGATGCGGATCCAGCCGCGGTACATGCTGATATAGTCATCGGACGAGCCGAACGAGTTGTAGCCGTCCGAGATGCGGCGCTGGTAGCGTGCGCCGAGTGCGCGGCGGCTCCCCGCCAGCAGCTTCTTCATCTCGTCGAAGTTCTCAGGGTTTGGTCCCTCGGGGCGCTCGAGCGTCGTGAGTACCAGGCCCTGGTGCGGTACCCAATCCCCGCCCGGCGGTCCCGTGCCCGGCTCCGGATCAGCGGCCACCTGCTCGGGGGCTCGCGCGGCGGCGGCGTTGCCGAAGTAGACAAAGTATTTGGCGCGGGGGTCGGTGACTCGAAATGCCAGCAGCGTGTACCGAGCCGCATCGTGGAACGCGATCTGGAATGGAACCGGCTTGCCGGCGGCGTCCCGCACGCGGTAATCGCTGCCGTCCGGTTTCGCGCGGCCGCAGGCAAGCACCTTTACCGCCGCCGTATCCACGCCCGGCTCGGTGAGCGGCTGGGGGATCTCGACCACTGCCCGGCACTGCCAGCCCGGAAGGTGCCAGGGCTCTGACTGCCCGCACGCATGCCGCGAGGCGAACGAAAGGAAGATCGCGGCCGTGGCAAACGCTCGAAGAAGGCTGGTCTGAATCCCGGCGCGCCCGTCTAGCGCGCGCCGCCGGTAGGCGGACTCGAACGCGATGCAGCGGCTCCTCCAGCTGGCCGCCGGTGCCGTCTCCGTGCTGCGAAGTTGATACCCCGCCTTCCTCTCCTTGCCAAGGGGGGGACAAGGGGGGCGATCAGCGCATTGCCCGTTGGTGGTGTCAGGGCTCCGCGAGCCGCCATGCGCACGACAAGACTGGGGTGGGGGCGTGGTCATCAGGCAGTATAAAGTCATTTCGGAAACGGTGGCGCCGCGCGCTCGGCCTTCACCGTCCACTCCAGGCCGTTGCCGATCGGGATCTCCGTGCTCATAGTGTCCGGCCGTGACCGGACGTAGTGCACGAAATCGGCGAGCTCGTCCCGGTGCGTTACCGCGTTGTCCGTCAGCACCGAGCCGGGCCAGCGCACGCGCGGCCAGACGATGTCGAAGTAGTCGCGGGTGGACGCCTTATCCGCGTCCAGGAAGACGATGTCGATCGGCAGGTCCAGCGTGGGCAGGACCGCGTGGGCATCGCCCAGGTGGTTCGTGATCACGCCGCTCAGCCCGGCGCGCTCGAAGGTGGCGCGCGCCGATTCGAACTTGCGCGGGTCCGCGTCGATGGTGTGCAGGACGCCTCCTGCTTTCTCGAGCGCCGCTCCCCAGAACAGGCCGCTGAATCCGTAGCTCGTCCCCACCTCCACGATCACTCGAGCGCCGGTGCTGAGAGCGATCATGGCGAGCAGCACCCCTTCGTCGCGCGGTATCTGGTAGGCGTCGGGCCGTGTCGCGCGCAGCGCATCGAGCTCGTCGATCAACGGAGCGATTCTCGGGTTAGCAATCGTCATGGTTGTGCCGTGCGTTTGGTCGCTGCCTCGGCGCACTCAACCCCCCGCGTGTGGCAGGGATTTCAGCCGCGAAGCAGCGCAATTCTTCAGCCTGGGCCAACCCCCTGCGTGCCGAGGATCATGAGGCACACGAGCCCTGAAAGGGCGCGATAAGGTCCCCTCACCCCCGACCTGGGCTGATGAAAAGCCCGCGCTTTCTGGCGGGATTCCGGGTTCCGTCCGAACCACTAACTCGGTACGAAACTGTTGCGCCCCGCGCCGCTGATACCCCCCCTTCCCCCCCTTGCCAAGGGGGGGACAAGGGGGGGTATCAGCGCAACAAAACCGGCATAAGAACCCGATGCACATTTTCATCAGCCCACCCCCAACCCCTCTCCCCACGCTCGCCGCCATGATCGCTGAGGGCAGCAGCGCGTGGATCACGCGCCGGCGAACGGCAGGAGGTTGCCGGACGCGTCGAACGGCATCTCGCGCGCCGGCCCGATCACCTCCAGGTCGTCGCGTCCCGCCAGCTCGGATTGGTAGGTCTCCGACACGTCGACGTCGGCCACTTGCAGCGTGTTCCGGATGCGCAGGATGCGGCATTCTTCGGGGGGCTGCAGCCCGACCGTCGACAACGCGGCGTCGATCACCGCGCGATCGGTCTCGAAGTGCACCGGAGTGACGGCCGCCGCGGGGTGCGTGGCGGTCACGCAATTCACCACGGTCGCGTGGTAGTCCATCGACCGCACCAGGCGGGTGGTGGTGAAATCGGCCAGACCGATGCCGGCGGCGTTGCCATGCGTCTCCGGCGTCAGCTCGCGCGCGAACACGCGCGTGATGCGCGGCTGCCCGTTGCTGCCGTCCGTGACGTGCTTGCGGCCGATGACGTTGGTGTCCATTCCCGCGCCGCTGATGTTCTTGCCGATCTGGTCGACGATCAGCAGGTCGGCCCGATCAAACGGCAACTTCGGCATCCACTGCTTGGCCAGCCGCAGCAGCTCCTTCTCGCGCGACTCGAAAAGATCGGGCGGCACCGCTTCGATCTTCGCCGTCTCATCGTAACCGTTCTCCAGAATGGCAAGACCAAAGGCGATGGGGCAGCGCGCCAGGATCAGGCGCCCCACGGTCCGGATGATCCGGTCGAAGGAGTGCTGCACGATGGCGCGGTGGTAGATCGAGGCACCGGCCTGCTTGCCCAGCCCGATCATCATCATCTTCATCAGCCCGCTCTCGATCTCGCCGCAAAATCCCGTGTGCGGCTTGACCCGGCCGACCACCGCCACGTGGTCGGCGCCATGCGCGTTGCGATCGAAATAGACCGGAATCCCGTCCTCGGTGTCGCCGACCCGCACCACGTCCATCGAGGACCGGATCGGTGCGCCGGTGGACGACGCGGTGATGCCGTAGCTTTCAAGTACCTGGCGCTGCCCGTCGGCCGTCGCGCCCCCGTGGCTGCCCATGGCCGGTACGAGGAACGGGTCGGCCCCCAGCTCGCGCAACACCCCGACCACCGCGCGGAGGATCGGGGCTATGTTGGTGATGCCACGGCTTCCGGCCGTGATGGCCACCGTCTCGCCGGGACGGATCCTTTGCGCGACCCCGATGCGTCCCAGCTCCGCGCGCACCGCCGACGCAACATCGGCGACGCGCGGGCCGTCGAAGCGCTGTCTCACGCGTAGCATCTTCGGGTAGGCCATTTTAAGCACCTGACAAACGCGTCTCGCAGGCCGAGTTGGTCGGCTCCAGCTCACCCCTGCACTTAGCAATCGAAGTACTCGTCGTCCGGCTCCAGGGCCGGCACGCCGAAGACCACCGTACGAACATTTCCCCAGAGACGGTGCGGCGTGCCGGGCTCGATATAAATCACCGTGCCGGTCTCGACGGTGATCACGTCATCGCCCAACTCCATCCGCCCGCTTCCCTCGAGCACGAAGTACACCTCGGTGCACCGTTTGTGGTAGTGCTTTCTCGAATCGGTGATGTGCGTAACGTGCAGGTTGCAGCGGGGCGTGTCCGCGCGCGTCAGCACGCGCGTGCTCGAGCCACACGGGCACGGCACCGTGGGAGATGCCTCGACCCGTCTCACCGCGTAGCCCTTGCCGGTATCGAACGCGATTCCCCGAGACATCGCAGACGCTCCTCGCCGCGAACATTCGGTGTCACCCAACTCTTGCGATTCTAGGGCAACGCCGAGCTAGCAACAAGCGCTAGCTGTCCCGACGTCGACCGACGTAACCAACTCGCCCGCTCCCATTCTTGCAACGATTATGCGGACCGCGCGCCAACACGCCACGCCATGCGCACGTTTTGCAAACGACCCGCCGGCGCGAGCAGCCGATATGTATCACCGGCTGAGAGTCTGGGAAGGATCCGAAGGATTCGTAATTCACAAAAGCAGCAAAGGCGGAGAAGCCGGCGTGGTGACGATCCTCATTGTCTTGCATAACTCTGAACTAGCTTCCGAGATCGCCGAACAGCTGGCCACCCCGCAGCGACGCACGCTGGCGTGCTCGTCGGTGCGCTCGCCGGAGTTCTTGAGGGAATTACCGGACGCCGCGCTGGTGATCACGGATCTGGCCGTACCGGTGCTGCGGGTTCTTCCGGTGGCGAGTCGGACGCTGCTCGAGCAGCCGGTCCCCCTGGTAGTGCTGGCGTCGCGCGGTCACTGCGAGAGCTTTGCCACCATGCTGGCACCGCACCGGGCGATCTGCCTGGAGCATGGTTGGGGCGCGCACTTCCTGGAAGCCCTGCGCCGCGTGGCGGACGAGCACAGCAACGGCACCGCATTCGCGGTGGTATCGGCCGCGGCGGCAGCGCGTGGCAAGCCGGCGCTGGGAGTGATTCACACCGGTCACACGGGGCGGCGCGAGTCGCGCGACGCCGCGGCGCAGGATCGCATGCTGGGCGATCTGGCGCACGACCTGCGTACGCCGCTCATGGCGATCCACGACTTCGCCCGCCTGATCACCGATGGCGTGGCCGGGCCGACCACCGAGCAGCAGCGCCGCTACGTGGACATCATCGGCCGCCGCTGCCGGGAAGCGAGCCGCATGGTGGACAACCTGCTCGACGCGGCCAAGATCCGTTCCGGGCGGATCCACCCGCACCGCGAACCGGTCGATCTGGCGGCCGTGCTCGCCGACGTGCGCGAGAGCCTGGACCCGTCGATCCGGCACAAGGGGGTGCGGTTCGCCGTCGAATGCCCCACCGAGCTGCCGGCAGTGTTCGCCGACCAGGACATGGTCGCGCGGGCACTCGCCAACCTGGTGAGCAATGCGCTCAAGTTCACCCCCGACGGCGGTTCGGTCGTCGTGCGCTGCGAGCGGGATTCGGTCTCGATGGCGCGCGTGTCGGTCATCGATACCGGGACCGGCATCTCGTCGGACGAGATGCGACGGATCTTCCGCCGTTTCGAGCAGGGGGCGAACCGCGTAGCCAGCGGGGTCGGGCTCGGCCTGTCGATCGTGCGCCAGCTGGTCAAGCTGCAAGGCGGGCGGGTGACCGCGGAGAGCACACCCGGTCGTGGCAGCCGCTTCCAATTCACGCTGCCGCTGTTCTTGCCGCTGGCGATCGTGCGGCGTCACCTGTGCGGCCGGTCAGGAAGCGCGGCCCCCCACCGCACCTTCTGGGGCTTCACCTGCCCGGAATCGGCCCGGCTCGACGCCATCCACCGGCTCATCACGGCGACGGCCCCCGCCTGCGATCTGGTGATGCCCTGCCCCGGCACGCGCCGGATCCTGCTGATCACGCGCGCCGCTGAACCGGAGCGGCTGGTCGGCCGCCTGATGCGTCAGATCAGCGCACGGTCTCCCTTGAGGCCCGCCCTTACCCGACTGAGCGCCGAAGCGATGAAACGCTGGCTGGCCCCCGCCGACGTGCAGCCTGAGGGGAGCACGCAGCCAGGCATCATCCCGCTCGCCGGTTGAGCTACGTTCCGCTTTGCCCGCTTGGCCCGCCGTTAGGAAACCCGCCGTGGACCGACAGCACCGTCCGATCTCGCGGCTCGTCCGCCGCGCCCGTTGCGTCGCAGCCAGCGCGCGGCGCTACTCGAACGTCCCCTGGTGGATGGCGTCCAGCTTGTCGCTGGCGCTCGGCTGTGCGGCCCCCCGCGTGCAGGTCACCGGCCCGCTGGTGGACACGTCCGGCAGCATCGCATCGATCGCGCGTGCCCGCGCTCTGCCGCAGGCCAGCGCGCGCTCGTTGCCCCCGGCGACGGCGCTACGTCCCGCGCGGAACGCGTCGGGCAACTCACACGCCACGCCGGGGCTGGACGAGAGCGTCGCGCGCTACATCGCCCGCCCGGAACTGCTCTTCGATCCCGCGACTTCGATCCGCCGCTGGCGCTACATCGTGCTCCATCACAGCGCGGCCGATACCGGCTCGCTCGCCAGCATCGACCGCTACCACCGCGAGGTCCGCGGCTGGGACGAGTGCGGGTACCACTTCGTCATCGGCAACGGCACCGAGAGCGGCGACGGCGAGATCGAAGTGGGGCCGCGCTGGCTGAAGCAGAAGCACGGCGCGCACACCAAGAACGTGGATCATCCCGAGTACAACGACGAGGGAATCGGCGTCTGCCTGGTGGGCGACTTCAACGCCGGGTCCCCCACGCCCAAGCAGGTCGAGGCGTGCCGGCGGCTCGTGGCCTATCTCGAGGAACGCTGCGACGTGACCCCGGCGTGCGTCACCACCCACGGATACCTGGCCGGCAACCACACGGAATGCCCCGGCCGCAACTTCCCTTTCCAGACGATCGTCGCGCCCTACCGCTTCACCAGCCGCTGAAGAGTCGAGGGTCCAGTGGGTTGCGAAGCCGAGCGTCCCGTGCCATTTCCCATTCACGACTTTTCCCCCAGCTGCCGTCCCCTCACCCCCGCGCCCCTAGATGCGCTGGGCAGCACAGGCTTCCAGCCTGTGATCGTGTGATCAGCACAGAAACCACCGGCAGGATGCCGGATCCTTTCGCCTTTCGCCTTCTGTCTCCCGTCTTCCGGCCCCGTCCCCGCCCCTCTATACTCATTCGTCATGAGAAAGCCTCTGCTCCCGCCATCGGCTCGTGAGAGCTTCCTCGAATTCGTGCGCGCCCAGACGCGTGCCTGCCGAGCCGACGACCGGGCGCCCCCGTCGCGTGACGCGTGGCAGGCCCAGAAGAAGAGCCTGCGCGAACGGCTGGCGCACGCTTACGGCGATTTCCCCGCCGAGCCGTGTGAGCTGGCCCCGCGGACGCTCGGCGTCCTGGAGCGGGACGGCTACCGCATCGAGCGGCTGGTGTTCCAGTCGCGGCCGGGGGTGTGGATCACTGCCAACACGTACGTGCCGGCGCGCGAGGCCCCCTGCCCCGGCGTGCTATCGGTGCACGGGCACTGGCCCTGGGCACGCGTCGATCCGGTGCCGCATGCCAGGGCCCTGGGCCTGGTCAAGCTTGGCTACTTCGTTCTCGCCGTGGACGCCTTCGGGGCGGGCGAGCGGGCGATCGCGCCCGCGCAGGGGACGTACCACGGGGCAATCCTCGGCGCGTCCACCTGGCCGGTCGGCACCCCACTGCTCGGCTTGCAGATTTATGACAACATGCGCGCGGCCGACTACCTCGCGAGCCGCGCCGAAGTGGACGCGAATCGCCTGGCGATCACCGGGGCATCGGGTGGCGGCAACCAGACGATGAACGCCGGGGCCTGGGACGAGCGGTTCAAGGCGGTGGTGCCCGTCTGCTCGGTCGGCACCTACGACGCCTACCTGGGCGCCGCATGCTGCGTCTGCGAGGTGTTGCCGGGCGCGCTGGGGTTTGCCGAGGAGGGGGCCATCCTCGCACTGGTCGCCCCACGCGCGCTCATGGTCGTCAGTGCCACGCGCGACGCCCATCAGTTCTCCGTGGCAGAGGCGGCCAAGTCGATCGCACGAGCCCGCCCGGTGTTCGATCTCTACGAGGCAGGCGACAGGCTGCGGCACGTGATCGTCGATTCGGGCCACGCCTACAACCAGCCAATGCGCGAGGCGATGTACGGGTGGCTCGCTTATTGCCTGCGCGGGGAGGGAGACGGGACACCCGTCCCGGAGCCCGAGATCGAGCCGGAAGAGGTCAACGCGCTGCGCTGCTTCCCGGACAACGACCGCCCGAAGTCGTTCCTGCTGCCCCCCGAGTTCGTGCGCGAGCAGGCGCTGCGCAAGCTGCGGGCGGTCCGCGAGGCGGACCATCGCGAACGCTGGGAAGCGGACGCGCTCGTGCTGCGGCTCCAGCTGGAGAACCGCGTCTTCGGCGGTTTCCCGCGGCAGGCGCGGCGCACGGTCGATCCGGTCGAGAAGAGCGCGGGCGAGGACACGAGCTCCGAGTCGTTCGTGCTCTATCCCGAGCCCGGCATGCCCGTGCCCGGCGTGCTCGTGCGTCCGCTCGAGCGGTCCGGGCCGCTGCCGACCGCCGTGCTTGCCGACCCGGCCGGCAAGGAGGCCGCGCTGGCCACACGCGCGGCGCACGCGCTCCTGGGCGCCGGCTGGCAACTGCTGGCGCTGGACCTGCGCGGCACCGGCGAAACCGCGCCGCCGCACGACGCCATCGCCGGAGCACCCGATCACAACTCGGCCGAGTGGTCGGTCTGGATGGGGCGTCCGCTGCTCGGCCAATGGTGCTGGGACATCCTCAGCGCCGTCGACCATGTGGCCGCGCGCGCGGACGTGGACGCCCATCAGATCGCTCTGGTCGGTACGGGCGCCGCAGCGCTCGCGGCCGTCTGCGCGGGCGCGCTCGAGGAACGGGTGCGCTCGGTAACAGCCTTCGGCATGCTGGCCTCGTTCGTGAGCGCCGAGCCGTTCCAGGGGCATCGCATGGCCACGTTCGTGCCCCGGCTGCTGGACGCAGGCGACGTGCCTCGCCTGGCCGCACTTCTGGCCCCGCGGCGGCTGCTCGTGGTCGGGCCGGTCGACGCGCAGAGTCGGCCGCTGAACGACCAAGACTGCTCGGCCGCCTTCCGGCTTACCGAACACATCTACAAGATGTGCCAGGCCGAGCACCAGTTTCAAGTGACCCCCGAGCTGGCCGAGACGGTGCTGGGCGACGCGGTTCGCGGGTGAGCGGGAGAGCGTTGATCACGCACGAGGAGTACATGCGGCTGGCGCTCGCTGAGGCCCGTGCGGCGCTCGAAGCGGACGAGGTGCCGGTCGGCGCGGTGATCGTGCACGACGGCCGGGTCATCGCCGCGGCGCACAACCAGCGCGAGACGCTGCGCGACCCGACGGCGCACGCCGAGATGATCGCGATCACGCAGGCGGCCGAGGCGCTGGCGGATTGGCGGCTCGAGGGCTGCACGCTGTACGTGACGCTCGAGCCGTGCCCGATGTGTGCC
>JBGPMX010000007.1:0-23144 GCA_041487215.1 Planctomycetia bacterium
CCACCGCGGCTGCCGCCGAGCGCTCGACGAGCACCTGCCGCTGCGTCCGGTGATCGCGCAGGCCGAGGAGTCGTCCTGCGAGGTCCCTGCGGGGTTCGATCCGTCCGCCATCCGGCTCACTGGCAACGTGCACGGCGAACCGCCGTTCCGGGGCGTGCTCAAGCACCACGGATGGGTGGCCGAAGGGTTCAAGCTGCCGGAACAAGCGGAGCGGACCAACCCGCGCGTGGTGGCGCCGGCCGAGGTCGAGATCTGAGCGCGGCTTCGCCCAAAAACGTCGGGTGGGCGTTACCCACCAAGAGATGTGCCCTTGGTGGGCGAAGCCCACCCTAGGTCCGGCCTCGCGGGGCGACGAACGAGCGCAGGCTGTCATCCTGAGCGCAGCGAGGTACGAGCGGAGCGAAGGATCTCGCCCAGGTTCGGAAGAGATCGTTCACGGTGTTTACGACGACAGCGAACGCTGGGAATGTGGATGCGGAGCCTTGGCTGCGTGACGGGACAGGGTGAACCATGGGAAAAGCGGAGTCGCAGTTTGTCGTCGGCATCGATCTGGGCACGACCAACAGCGCGGTCGCCTACGCCCGCGCTTCGGCGGAAGCCGAGTCGTCGTCTGTGCAGATCTATCCCGTCCTCCAGACCGTCGCGGCCGGGGAAACGGAAGCCCGGCCGCTGCTCCCCTCCTTCCTCTACCTCCCTGGACCTCATGAGCTGCCGAAGAAGAGCCTGAGTCTGCCGTGGCAGGCCAACCCGGAAATGGTCGTGGGCGTGTTCGCACGCGAGCACGGGGCGCAGGTGCCGACCCGCCTCATCGCGTCAACCAAGTCCTGGCTGTCGTACGCGTCGGCCGATCGCACTCAGGCGATTCTGCCGTGGGGCGCGCCGGACGACGTTGCCAAGCGATCGCCCGTCGAGGCCTCCGCGGCGATCCTCGAGCACATCCGGCAGGCGTGGGACCACCGCGTGGGCGAGGAAACGCCCTCCGGCCCGCTCGCGGATCAGGACGTGCTGGTGACCGTGCCGGCTTCGTTCGACGCGATCGCGCGCGAGCTGACGGTCGAGGCCGCCAAGAAGGCCGGGATCGGCCGGCTCACGCTGCTCGAAGAGCCGCAGGCCGCCTTCTATTCCTGGATCGAGGCCACCGGCGATCGCTGGCGGAAACAGGTGTCCGTGGGGGACGTGATGCTCGTCTGCGACATCGGCGGCGGCACCACGGACTTCACGCTCATCACGGTGAGCGAGGAGGAGGGCCAGCTGGCCCTGACGCGGATCGCGGTCGGCGCGCACATCCTGCTGGGCGGCGACAACATGGACCGCGCGCTGGCGTACAGCATCGCGCGCAAGCTGGGCGGGCAGGGGATGCGGCTCGACACCGTCCAGATGCTCGGGCTGGTGCACGGCTGCCGCGCGGCCAAGGAGAGCCTTTTCTCCGATCCCAAGCCGAAGGCTGCCCCGATCACGCTGCTCGGTCGCGGCAGCAAGGTGATCGGCGGTACGGTCAAAACCGAGCTGACGCGTGCCGAGATGGAATCGGTGATCGTGGAGGGATTCTTTCCCGACGTGCCGCCCGACGCGCGGCCGCAGGTCGCCGAGCGGATCGGGCTCCAGGAGCTCGGCCTGCCGTTCGCCGCCGATCCTGCGGTGAGCAAACACCTGGCTTGCTTCCTGAGCCAACAGGCGGGCGCGCTCGAGCGCGAGGGGGTTGGCGGCATGGGGTCCGTGCGCACCAAGGGCGGAACGAAGAGGAAGGGAGCCGCCATGCTGCACCCCAGCGCGGTGCTCTTCAACGGCGGAGTCTTCAAGGCCGAGCCGCTGCGCCGCCGCGTCATCGACATCCTGAACGCCTGGGCGGCAGACGATGGAAACCGCGAACCGATCCGAGTGCTCGAGGGGACCGATCTGGACCTGGCCGTCGCGCGTGGCGCGGCCTACTACGGGCTGGTGCGGCAGGGTAAGGGGGTGCGCATTCGCGGCGGGGTGGCGCGGACCTACTACGTCGGCGTCGCGTCCAGCGAACCGGCCGTGCCCGGTGTCCCGCCCCCCATCAAAGCGCTCTGCGTCGTACCGTTCGGGATGGAAGAGGGGACGGAGGCCGACATTCCCGGCCGCGAGTTCGGCCTGGTGGTTGGCGAGCAGGCCGAGTTCCGTTTTCTGAGCTCGACCAGCCGCCAGAACGACCCGATCGGTGTGGTCGTCGAAGACTGGACGGGACAGATCGAGGAGCTCACACCGCTCCGCCAGGCGCTCGAGCCCGCCGAGGAGCAGGGGGGCGTGGTCCCCGTGCACCTGCATTCCCGCGTGACGGAGGTCGGTACCCTCGAGCTCTCCTGCCGGTCGCGTGACGGCGCACGGAGCTGGAAGCTCGAGTTCAACGTCCGGGAGCCGGAGACGCAGCCGCGTTGAGTCCAGCATCAGCCATTGCCGCCTCTCCAACCTTGGTGTGGAGCTGAGAGCTGCATGGCGGCCTCGCGCTATATCGTTGGCATCGATCTGGGCACGACCAACTGTGCGGTCGCCTACGCGGACCATCGCGCGGCGCGCGGCGGCGCCGTCGCCGTGCGGGCGTTCGAGACCCCGCAGCTGACCGCACCGGGCGAGCTCCATCCGCGGCCGATGCTCCCCTCGTTTCTCTACCTTCCCGGTCCGCATGACCTGCCGCCGGGAAGCACACGTCTTCCGTGGGACCCGGACCGCTCGTATGTCGTGGGCGAATTCGCGCGCGAACAGGGGGCACGGGTGACCGGCCGGCTCGTCAGTTCCGCCAAGTCGTGGCTGTGTCACCCGGGCGTGGATCGCACGGCCGCCATCCTGCCCTGGGCGGCGGCGCCGGGCGTCGCGAAGGTATCGCCCATCACGGCGTCGTCGCGCTACCTGGAGCACATCCGCGAGGCATGGAACGCCAGCGTCGCCGCCGGACGCGCGGGAGATCGGCTCGAGGAGCAGGACATCGTGCTCACCGTGCCGGCGTCGTTCGACGAGGTGGCGCGGGACCTGACGGTGGAAGCGGCCAGGCGCGCCGGCCTCGAGCGGCTCACGCTCATCGAGGAGCCGCAGGCGGCGTTCTACGCGTGGCTCGATGCGCATACGGGCGACTGGGCCGAGCAAGTCTCGGTCGGCCAGGTCATCCTGGTCTGCGACGTCGGGGGCGGCACCACCGATTTCAGCCTGATCCTAACCGACGAGAGCGACGGGCGGCTCAGCTTCCGCCGGCTCGCGGTCGGCGAGCATCTTATGCTGGGGGGCGACAACATGGACGTGGCGCTGGCGCGTCGCGTCGAGACGCGGGTCGCCGGGCAGCCCGGCAGGCTCGACTCGGTGCAGTGGAGCGGCCTGGTGCAGCGCTGCCGCGCCGCCAAGGAGCTGCTGCTGGGCGAGGATCCGCCCGAGCGGGTGTCGGTGTCGCTGCCCGGCCGCACGAGCAAGGTGATCGGCGGCCGCATCGACGCCGAGCTCACCCGCGACGAGGTGCTCGCCCTGGTCCTTGACGGATTCCTGCCCTTCACCGCGCCGGACGACGAGCCGGTCCGGCAGGCCCGGAGCGGCCTGCAAGAGTTCGGCTTGCCGTACGTTTCCGATCCGGCCATCCCCAAATACCTCAGCACCTTCCTGCGTCAGCACCGCATGCCGCGGCCTGATCCGGAGGCCTGGCCGATGACCCGGCCGGACCTCGTGCTCTTCAATGGCGGTGCGCTGACCCCGCCGGTCGTTCGCGATCGCATCGTCGAGACAATCGCGTCCTGGTTCCGGGCGCTGGGCGGCGAGCCGGATTGGAAGCCGGGGGTACTCGTCACCGGGTCGCTTGACCTGGCGGTGGCGCGCGGCGCGGCGCACTACGGCGTGGTGCGCCGTACGGGCGGCGTGCGGATCGCGGGGGGGACGGCCCGGACGTACTACGTGGGGATCGAGGCGCCCGGCGCGGACGCACCCAGGGCGCTGTGCGTCGTGCCGCGCGGCATGCAGGAAGGGGAGGAGGTGCGGATCGAGGATCGCAGCTTCGAGCTCACGCTCGGCCAGCCGGTCGGATTCCCGATCTACACGTCGACGGTCCGCACCGGGGACCGGCCGGGCGCGCTCGTCCCCGTGGATGACCGCTTCATGGAGGCGCTGGCACCGGTCGAGACCACGCTACGGGCCGGTTCGCGCACCGCGGCGGTGAAGACGATCCCTGTCCAGCTGCTCGCGCGCTACACGGAGCTGGGCACCATCGAACTCTGGTGCGCGTCGCGTCGCGACAACCGCCGCTGGCGGCTCCAGTTCCAGGTGCGTTCCGCGCGGCCCGCTGCCGCAGCGAGTCCGGGCGAGAACCAGCCGTACGAACCGGTGGAGCGTGGCGGGACGCGTGGCGGCGTTCCGGTGCGTGTGCCGTCGCACGCGGCCGCCGCGCTGGCACGCCGCTCGAACGCCGCTGCGGCGGGGGCCGCGGGACAGGTGACGCTCGACGAGAGCGTCGTCGACATGGCAGCGGGCCTGGTCCGCGCGGCGTTCCAGGCGGCGCCCGAGCCGCTCGATCCGGACGCGGTCACTCCGGACAGCGTGATGAAACGGCTGCGCGATGTGATTGGCCTGGGCCGCGACGCCTGGCCCATCGCCCTCTTGCGGCGTGCCTGGGAGCCGCTCGCCGACGCCGCGGACCTGCGGCGCTCGAGCGCGCGGCACGAGGCGCGCTGGAGCAATCTGGCCGGCTTCTGCCTCCGTCCCGGCTACGGATATCCCAACGACGAGTTCCGCGTGCAGCAGCTCTGGCGGATCGCCCAGGCGGGCCCCGTGTACCCGCGCGACGAGCCGAGCCGCACGCAGTGGTGGATCCTCTGGCGCCGCGTGGCTGGCGGGCTCAATACCGGCTACCAGGAGCAGCTCTGGGGCCGGCTGGCCCCAACGCTCCTGCCCGGCCGTGCCAAGGGACGCAAGCCGACGGGCCCCCGGCCCGGGGCTCAGGAGCTCACCGAGATGTGGCGCGTGGCGGCAAGCCTGGATCGCATCAGCGAGGATACGAAACTCCAGCTCGCGGACGCCCTGCTCAAGGAGCTGCGCCGCTCTCCCCCGCCCTACGTGCTCTGGGCGCTGGCGCGCATCGGCACCCGCGTGCCGCTCTACGGCCCACTTAATACGGTGGTGAGTCGCGCCGCGGCGGAGATCTGGATCGATCGGCTGCTCGAGAGCGTGCAACCGGGCGAAAACGCGTCGCTCACGAACGAGCTCGCCTTCGCGCTGGCGCTCTTGGCACGCAAGAGCGGCGATCGGCACCGCGACATCGACGAGCGGCTTCGCGCCCGCGTGGTGCATCGGCTCGGCCAGATCGGCGCGCGGCAGCACCTGGTGCGCCTGGTGACCGAGGTGGCCGAGCTGGACGCGGCGGAGCAGAAGATCGCGTTCGGCGAGGCGCTGCCGGCCGGCTTGCGGCTCGTCGAGGAGCCGGGCGGGTGAGTGCTGGCCGGCGTATAGCTTTGGACCGCACCGAGATCCTTCGCTGCTCGTTCCTCGCCGACTCAGGATGACAGGCTGTGGCGCCCGGGAGTGGAGCGCAAAGGCCCACCCGGGGGCTCCTTCGCTGCGCTCGTGCCTCGCTGCACTCCGGATGACAAGGTGCCACACGTCATTCCAAGAGTGGCCGTTCGGCGGCTAGGTCACCCGCCACGCCGCGGCGGAGCGGCATCAGACGAACTGTGTAACGCCAGGCATGGCCACCGGCGCCACTGCCAGCACGCCGAACTCGTACTTGGGCGGGCTCAGGTCCTCCTTCGAGTTCAGCGCCTGCTCCCACGTGATGGTCTTGCCCGTGTACGTCGACATCCGACCCATGATGGCCATCAGGCTGCTCTTGGCCATGTAGTTGCCGTTGTTGATCGGGTTGCCCGACTGGATGCTGGCCACCAGCTCCTCGTGCTCGACGCGGTACATGCTGGTCTGCTTGCCGCGGTAGCGCCACTCGCTCTCTCCGACGATCGCCTGCTTGTTCCCCTGGATGTGGCAGATCCCCTTCGTTCCGAAGATGTGGTCCGAAACATCCTCGTCGCAGCCGTCCATCTGGCGGCAGGAGCTGAAGACCCGCACACCGCTCGGGTATTCATACACGACGCAGTGATGGTCGTAGATCTGCCCGTACTCCGGGGAGGTGCGCACCTGCCGCCCGCCAATGCCGCTGGCCCGCGCCGGGTTTTCGTCCCTCATGGCCCAGGCCATCTTGTCCAGGCTGTGCACGTGCTGCTCGACGTTGTGGTCTCCGGACAGCCAGGTGAAGTACAGCCAGTTGCGCATCTGCCATTCCATGTCGGTCCAGGCGGGCTGGCGCTTCTTCATCCACAGCCCGTGGGTGTTGTACGAGCACTGCAGCGCGGTGATGTCGCCGATGGCACCGTCGTGCACGCGCTTCATGGTTTCGCGCACGCCGTAGTCGTAGCGCCAGCATAACCCCGAGACGACCGACAGTTTCCTCTTCTTCGCCTCCTCGCAGGTCGCGAGCACCGAGCGGATGCCGGGCCCGTCGACCCCGACCGGCTTCTCGGCAAAGACGTGCTTGCCGGCGCTCACCGCCTCCCTGAGGTGGGCGGGGCGGAAGTGGGGCGGGGTGCAGAGCAGCACCAGGTCCACGTCGCTCGCGATGAGCTGCTTGTACGCGTCGAACCCGACAAAGCGCCGGCTCTCCGGGACGTCGATCCTCTCGGAGAACTCCTTGAGCTCCTCGTCCTTCTGCAGGTTGGCGAGGCTCTTGTCCAGCTGGTCGCGGAACGCGTCGGCCATGGCGACGAGCCGAACTCCTTGAGTGAGCAGGCAGTCTTTGGCGGCGCCCGTGCCGCGCCCGCCGCAGCCGACCAGGCCGATGCGGATCAGCTCGCTGCCGCCCGGATGCACCGCGCTCGCCGCGGCCACGCCCGCGGCGAGCGACCCGCCGAGGGCCACCGCACCCGCCTGGAGGAACGTGCGGCGCGAACTCTGGGCACGGGATTGGTTGGCGTCGTCTGCACGCGTCATGACGGGATCTCCTTGGTAGGGGGGATGCCATACCCGCCGCGGACTCGGAGAGGCAGGATCGCAAGAGGCGGTACCAGCCAATAAATCAGGCGGCGCACGGCGTGTCAAGAACGCGCTAGGTGCGGTAGTGGCTCGGTTTGAAGAACGACCCCCCGTGTCCCCCTTAGCAAGGGGGACACGGGGGGTATCCAGACAAACGGAGCCACTACCTTTATGTGGCCCGCCACTCCGTGGCGGATCGGGGTGGCATGTTCCGAAGGCTTTGCGAACGGCGTGGTTCCGCGCGGTCTTCGTCATTCGCTAGTCGTGGCTCGCGCGCTCGATGCGGTACACCTTGCCGCCGAGCTCCACGGTCACCGGTTCGCCGAACGCGAGGTACTGATTGAGCTCGGCGCCCTGACTGCGAGCGAGCTCGAAGAACGCGTCGCTGAACTGTTCGACGCGCAGCGCCTTCGCCTCGGCGTCCGGCGTCACCGCAGCGTCCACCCAGCGGTCCGCTTTGCGGTAGAAGGTCTTGCTGCCCACCTGGCGCACGGTGGCCGCGGCCGGTTTGTCGGCACGCGCTTCGGCGGCGACGCCGGCGAGTCGCGTGACGGGCATTCCCAACCCGACCCCCAGGCCCCCGCGTCCGGCAGTTCCCGCCGACGACCGCGGGGCTGCCCCGGCCGGAACCGCAAACGCGTCGGCCGGCGAGCCGATCGCGCCCGCCTGCTCGGCGTTCAGGAACAACTGCTTGGCCATGCGCTGCCGCACGCCCACCTCCCCCTCCAATGTCTGGAGCTCGCGCAGCGACTCGGTGGCGCGGCGCACGTTGTCGCGCCGCGCATGAAGCGGCACCCGCTCGTCGGCCAGGAACGACGTGTACGGCGTGAGCACGCCGTGCTTGGTGCTGAGCGCGACCAGCTCGTCCGTGAGCTCCTTGTTCTCGCCGTTGAGATCGATCTGGTCGATGATGAACCCGATGCGGCGCACGACCCAGAGCTTCTCCACGAAGTCGTAGTTGGCGCCCGCGCCGGACGCGGCGAGCTCCGCGGGGAAGTCGAACGTCTTCGGCTCGCCCGCCACCTTCCCGCTCAGCCTGAGGGTCGCATTGCCGGGCTGCCGGTAGCGGCCGACCCAGACCAGCTGCCCGCCCTCGAAGAGGTCGGGGATGTCGCGCGGGTACGTCCGGTTCACGTCGCTGCCGGTCAGTTCGATCTGGAGCCCGGTGAGCGCGGGGCTGGTGAGTTTGCCGTAGAAGCGAGCCATGTGCGACTCGATGTCCTCGTCGGGCTTGACGTACTCGCTGGTCCCGGCGTTACCGCCGCTCAGGCGGTCGAGCAGCCGGGCGTTCACGTCGAAGCCGACCCCGAAGGCGAAGATCCGCGCGTGCACCTGGTTGGCCGCGTGGGCGTTCGCCGCGATGGCCGTCTCACGCTGCTCGCCGACCGTCGGCAGCCCGTCGGTCATGAACAGGACGTAATTGGGGCGCGAGGCGTCGCTTAGCACGCCGAGCGCCGCCTTGAGCGCGCCGTCGATGTTCGTGCTCCCGCCCGCCTGGATGTTCTCGACCCAACGCGACGCCTGGGCACGCGTCTCGGCCGAATAGCGTTCCAGCTCAGGCTTATACGTCTCCACCTGGTCGTCGTACACCACAATGTTGAACGTGTCCCCTTCGCGCAGGTTGTTCAGCACGAACTGAATGGCCTTCTTCGCCTGCTCAATCTTCTTGCCGGACATTGAGCCGGAGCGATCCAACACGAACACGACCGTCTTCGGCGCCGGCTTCGCATCAGGCGCCTTGACCTCGGGACTGGCCAGCACCAAGAAGAACCCGTCTTCCGAGTCGCTCGGCCGGTAGCTCAGGACCGTTGCGCCGAGCGCTCCTTCAGCCAGTGTGTAAACAGCGCGGAAGTCCTCGCTCGGCACCACGTCACGTCGCTCCAGCTTGAGCGTGGCCTCACGGTCTCCGGTGCGCTCGATCGTCGCGTCGTGCGTCGGGCTGTAGACGGACTTGATCGCGCGGGTGCTCGAGATGTGTGCCGTGAGCGCCAGGTGCTGGATCGGTTTGGCGGTGAACTTCTGGGTGCCGAGCGGGTAGCTGAACTCGACGACGTCCCGGTCCCGGCGGCAGAGTTGCGTGTAGCGCAGCGTGACCTTGCGATCCGCTCCGGGGGGGATGGGAAAGACGCTGGTGCGGAACAGCCCGCGCCCCATGTACTCGAGCAGCGCCGGGTCGCGCTTGATCCGCACGATCTCTTCGTAGATCCGCCGCGCCTCGTCCTTGGGAAGCAGCCTGCCGGGCAGCTCTTTGCCGTCGACCATCAGCACGAAGTTCTGGATCGCCCCGTCGTCCGGGATAGGGAAGAGGTACTCGGCGTTGAGAACCACCGACCCGGGGTTATGGAAGGTCTGCGAGACCCGCACGTCCGCCACCTGATCGCGCACGCGGGCGTCGAGCGTCACTTCTCGGATTTCATAGGAACCGGCAATCGGCACGCGCGGGCGATGGTCGACGATAAAACCCTGCGCCGAAGCCGATTGCGCAGAAAGGGTAAGAACGAGCAGGCCCAGGGCGGCACGGTACGATGTGGCCTTCATAGCAGACTCCCTTGGGAGGCGTTGAGAGGTCGGGGTCGATCTGTTGGACGCTCGATGCCGGCGGTTGGTTCCCGAGCGCGCCGCCTGTCCCGACATGCGGCGGGGTCGGGAGACCCACGCCGAACAGGGTCGGGAGACCCACGCCGAACGAGCGTCTTGACCACCCGCTCGAAGGCGCGCGCGTGAGGGACACGGTCACCCGAGAAGAACGCGCACGCCTTCGGCTTGCGTAAACGATCGTTCCTACGACCTGTGACACCGCGCGCCTGATCCGGAAGGCCAAGGGGCGCCCTTCAGCGCACTTCGTGCACCACCATCATGTCGTGCCCCGCGGCCGTCCCTTGCGTGCTCGCGACCAGCACCACGCGGTCGCCCGTCTCGAGCACCTGGTGATCGCGACCCCATTGCGTGACGTGACGCATGAGCTCGACGGAGTTCTCGAAGCGGGGCGCGTCCAGCGGAGTCACGCCCCAGTACAGGCACATGCGACGTGTCGTGGCAGGTTCGTCACTGATGCCCAGGATGGGCGTTCGGCTGCGCCATTTGGAGAGGGCTAGCGCGGTGTTCCCCGAGTGGGTGGCGACGATCACCAGCTTCGCGCGAATCTGGTCTGCCACACGGCTGGTCGCTTCGACAATCGCCGCAGGCACGGCCGGCACGTCGGTGGTGACCGCGGACGGTTGCGCGGGCAGGGTGAACTGGGGCACGATCAGGGGCTCGGTCTCATGGGCGATCCGGTTCATCATGGCCACCGCCTCGACGGGGTACTGCCCGATGGCGGTCTCGGCGGACAGCATCAACGCGTCGGAACCGTCCAGGATGGCGTTGGCCACGTCGGTCGCTTCGGCGCGCGTCGGCATGCGGCTGGTGCGCATGCTTTCGAGCATCTGGGTGGCCGTGATGACCGGGACACGTGCCTGCTGGCAGCGGGCGATGATTTGCTTTTGGACGACCGCGATGCGTGCCAGGTCGATCTCCACGCCGAGATCGCCGCGCGCGACCATGATGGCATCGGCGCCGCGGATGATATCGTCGAGCGCCTCGACCGCCTGAGGTTTCTCGATCTTCGCGACGATATGCGCGCGTCCGCCCAGCCGGGCCAGTTCGTCGCGCAGCAGGCGCACGTCGGCCGCGCGGCGGACGAAGCTCTGGCCGATGAAATCAACCCCGTGGGCGACGGCCCAGCGCAGGTCGTCGTAGTCCTTCGGCGTCAGCGCGGGCACGGCCAGGTCCGCACCGGGCAGATTGATCCCGCCACCCGAGCGGATCTCGCCGGGCTGGACGCAGCGGCAGCGCACCGCGTCCGGCTGCTTCTGCTCGACCCGCAGCGCGACGGTGCCGTCCGAAAGCAGCACGAGATCCCCCACACGCAGCTCCTCGACCAGGGTGGGATAGGTCGAGCGCAGGTGGCGCGGCGAAGATGCGGCGGACGCGTCGGTCACAAAGAAAACGATATCGCCGGGCGCGCAATCGAGCTTTCCCCCGTCGATCGGTGCGAGGCGGATCTTGGGTCCGCCCAGATCGGTCAGAACGGCGATCGGCCGGTGCAGGCTCTCGCCGAGCGCCCGCACCCGCGCGAGCACGGCGTCGTGCCATGCGTGGTCGCCGTGCGCCATGTTCAGGCGAAAGACATCGGCGCCGGCGGCCACCAGCGCCGCCAACTGGTCGGGGCCCTCGCTCGCCGGCCCCAGGGTCGCGACAATCTTGGTTTTGACCTTCGTGAGCAGGTCCGCAGCGGAACGAGTCATGGCGTCTTTCGGTAGTGGGTCCGTTGGGAATCCGACCCCTGCCGTATAATGCGATGCGGCGTCGCCGGCCGCCATGAGAATCGCACGCGATACGGGGATGGTGTGCATGCCTCGCAAGCTCGGCTTCTGGACGTGGACTGCGATCGGCCTGGCCGTGGCCGGGGTCGCCATCGTGCTGCTGCGCGGCGGCACCGCGCCGGTCACGCGCGCCGGCCTGGCCGACGCGCAGGCCCGGTGGCAGCGTGCCGGCATCCGCAGCTACGATCTAGACCTCGAGACGAGCGGCGCGCAGACCGGCCAGTACCACGTGGAAGTGCGCGGCGGCAAGCTCGAGCGGATCACCCGCAATGGCCAGCCCGCCGACCCGGCCGCCGGCGAATACTGGACCGTGCCCGGACTGTTTCGCACCATCGAGGAAGAGCTCGACAACGCCGAGCACCCGTCGGCCGCGTTCCCGGGGAATGCCCAGGTCTGGCTGCACGCGCACTACGACCCACACCTGGGGTTCCCGGTGCGATTCATCCGGCAGGTGCCCGGCACCGCACTGGGTGTGGAGATCCACGTGCGGAGGTTCAGCCCTGTGGCCGCGGCCGGCCTCAGCTCCGCGGCCGGGTCTTGACGGCAGTGAGCTCGGACGGGCGGACGCCGACGAAGGCGGTGGGGCGATCGGCCGGACCGCTCAGCGCGATGCCGCTCCAGCCCCGGTGCCGATCGTACGCCTCAACCATCGCGCGGTGTCCGTCGAACCAGCCGACCACGTATGCGGCTCCGAACGTGTCTCCGGGCTTGGTCGGCCGCCCGCCCAGTTCCTGGATCATGCAGACGTAGCCGCGCTGGTGGCACCAGGCCTCGTACACATCCGACGGCTCGAGCGTCATGCCGGCCAGCCAGGGGCCGGGTCGGCCTTCGACCTTCACCTGGTACGCGCGGATGAAGCGATCGGGCGGCGGTGTCTCGCCGCGGCGGTAGAGGTTCCGGCTGTCCGGCGAGAAATCGCCGGCGAAGTCCGTGCAGGGGAGCGTGAGCGCGCCGTAGCTCAGGTACACATGCTCGAAGGTGTCGCAGCCCTGGTGCTTGATGTGGCCCGGCATGTCGACGCGGAAGAAAAGCGCCGGGGATTCGTTCACGGTGGTGACGCGGTCGGCGCTCAGGAAGTAGCGCGTGTGCTCGGGGAAGATCAGCGTCTGTTCCCAACGTGATCCGGCGCGGTGCGGCGGGTACGCGTCGTGCCAGGTGTACCACTGCCGGAGCGCGACGAACCCGTCCCCTTCGATCACCTCGACCTGCAGTTTTTTTGCCTGGGTGCAGATCTGCGGCCCCTCAACGTAACGCTTTGGGATATCGCCGTGCACACCGGCATGCCGATCACCGTACTCGTACTGGCCGGCCGGGATCGGCTGCGACGGGTCGGCCGGCTCCAGCAGGAAGTCCACGATGCTCAGGCCGAACCCGAGATCGCGTGCGCCGGTCCTTTTGTCGAGGAGCGAGCCGGCGGCGACGCCGCTCGTGTACCCTTCGGTGTGGACCTCGGCCCGTATCTGATCGTTCTCGATGCGGACGACCGACCCGTCCACGGAGTGCTTGAGCATCGGGACTCCTCGTTGCGCTTGATTCGATGCGGGGCGTCTGCTGAAATTGCTGCCGCGCGGCGGCGCTTCGGGGCGGGTGTTCACTCGGCGGCGGAGTGGCCTTCATGATCGTGGGCGTGACCAGGGAAATCAAGCCGGACGAGTACCGCGTGGCGATGCTGCCGGTGGGAGTTGAGGAGTTGACGCGGGCTGGGCACCGCGTGCTGGTCGAGAGGGGGGCGGGGAGCGGCAGCGGCATCGCGGACACCCAGTACTCCGCGAGCGGCGCCGAGATCATGGCATCGCCCGGCGACATCTTCGGCCGGGCCGACCTGGTCGTGAAGGTCAAGGAGCCGCAGCCGTCCGAGTGGCCGCTGCTGCGGCCCGGCCAGGTGATCTTCACCTACTTCCACTTCGCCGCGGACGAGGCGCTCACGCGCGCGACCATCGCGTCCGGGGTCACCGCCGTCGCCTATGAAACGATCCGCGACGACCGCGGCGGCCACCCGTTGCTGACCCCGATGAGCGAGGTCGCCGGGCGCATGAGCATCCAGGAGGGGGCCAAGTACCTCGAGCGGCCTCAGCTGGGCCGCGGTATCCTTCTGAGCGGCGTCCCCGGCGTGCTCCCCGCGAACGTGCTCATCATCGGCGGTGGCATCGTCGGCACGAACGCCGCCAAGATCGCCGCCGGGCTGGGCGCCCACGTCTTCATTCTCGACATTAACGTCGACCGCCTGCGCTACCTGGACGACATCATGGCGGCGAACGTCACTACCCTCTTCAGCGACCGGCACACGCTGCTGGATGTGCTGAGCGGTGCGGACCTGGTGATCGGCGCCGTGCTCATCGAGGGGGCACGCGCCCCGCAGTTGGTCCGGCGCCAGGATCTCAAGCTCATGAAGCCCGGCGCGGTCATCATTGACGTGGCGATCGACCAGGGAGGCTGCGTCGAAACGTCGCGCCCGACCACGCACTCGAACCCGACCTACCTGGTCGAGGACATCGTTCACTACTGCGTGACCAACATGCCCGGCGCGGTCGGCCGCACGAGCACCTACGCCCTGTGCAACGTGACGTTGCCCTACGTCAAGCAGATCGCCTACCAGGGGATCGAGCGGGCCGCGCAGGACAACCCCGCCGTAGCGCGCGGGGTGAACATCATCCAGGGCAAGGTGACGAACCGGGCAGTCGCCGAGACGTTCGGCCTCAAGCGCGAGCCGCACTTCGAGGCGCAGCAGGAGCCGTGACACCAGCGAAAGGGATCGGCATGGCACGCCGCGTGGCAATCGTGATGGGGAGCGACAGCGACTGGCCGGTCGTCGAGGCGGCCTGCCAGGTACTGCGCGAGCTGGGGGTGCCGTTCGAGGCGAGCGTGCTCAGCGCGCACCGCGCGCCGGAGCGGCTGCGCGAGTACGTGCTCGCCGCCGAGCCGAAGGGGATCGGTGTGTTCATCGCGGCGGCCGGCGGCGCCGCCCACCTGCCGGGCGTGATCGCCGCGAGCACCACGCTGCCGGTCATCGGCATCCCGATCCAGACGGCGACCATGGGCGGGCTCGATTCGCTGCTTTCCATCGCGCAGATGCCCGGCGGCGTCCCGGTCGCCACCATGTCGGTCGGGTCGGGCGGTGCGCGGAACGCCGGCGTCTTCGCCGCCCAGGTGCTCGCGCTGGCTGACCCGGCGCTAGCCGCCCGTCTCAAGGCATTCAAGGAGCGGCTCGGCGCGGAGGCGACGCGCCAGAACGAGAAGCTCCAGGCATTGCTCGCCCAGCTGGGCTCGGCCGGGTCCTAGCGCGCGGTTGCGAAGGGTTCCCAGGTGAACCTGCCATCGGGCCGGTGGGCGGAACGCACGCGGGGGAGCGCTAGACGCGATGGCGCAGATCGCCGATCTGTGGGACTCGACGCGGCTCACCGCGCTGCTCACCGCCGCGGGGTACCTGCTCACGCTGACGCTCATCCCGGTGGTGATCCTGCGGCACCGCGAGCCGATGAGCGCATTGGCCTGGATCCTGGGCATCATCCTCGTCCCCGGGCTGGGCGGTCTGCTCTACCTGCTGATCGGCACCACACGTCTCGAGGAGAAGGCGCAGCGCAAGCGCGTGGCACGCGAGACGATCCCGCGCGACCTGCCGACGCTCGTGCCGTACGAGTTGCCCGCGCCCGCGGGGGACGAGCTCAGCCTCACCCACCGGCTCATGGAGCTGGCGTGCCACGTCGCCGAGACGCGTCCCACCGAGGGGAACCGCGCCGAGGTGATCACGGACACGAACCGGGCGTACGGCTTGCAGGAGCAGGCCATACGGGCCGCGCGGCGCCACATCCACCTCGAATACTACATTTTCCAGCCGGACGAGACCGGGCGCCGATTCCGCGACCTGCTCATCGCCAAGGCGCGCGAGGGGGTACAGGTCCGTTTCCTGTTCGACGCCGTGGGCTCGATAAGGCTCGGGGCTCGCTTCCTTGGTCCCATGCGCGACGCCGGGGTCCGGGCCGAGTGCTTCCTGCCGGTGAGCCTCTTGAGGCGACGCTGGGTGTTCAACCTGCGAAACCACCGCAAGATCCTGGTCGTGGACGGCGAGATCGGCTTTACCGGGGGCGTCAACGTCGGCAACGAGTACATCGGCCGCGAGAGCCAGTTCGGCTACTGGCGCGACACCCACATGATGCTGCGCGGCCCGGCGGTGCTGCAACTCCAGCGCGTCTTCGCGGCCGACTGGCTGTTCGCCGCCGGCGAGGAACTGGTGGACGTCGAGTTCTACCCCGCGGTCGATCCGGCCGGCGACCACGTGGTGCAGATCATGGCGAGCGGGCCGGACCAGCGCGTCGAGATGATCCACGAGCTGTTCGTAGCGGCCATCACCTCGGCGCGGCGCCGCGTCTGGCTGGAGACGTCGTACTTCGTGCCCACCGAGCCGCTCCGCATGGCGCTCCATATCGCGGCGCACCGCGGCGTCGAGGTGCGGCTCATTTTGCCGCACCGCAGCGCGCACCTGACCGCGCTGCTCGCCGCGCACTCGTACTACGACGAGCTGCTCGCGAGCGGAGTCCAGATCCACGAATACCGCGGCGGGCTGCTGCACTCGAAGCTGATGACGATCGACGGCGAGTGGTCTACGGTGGGCAGCGCGAACTTCGACAACCGCAGCATGCGGCTGAACTTCGAGGCCGGCGCGGTGTTCTACGGCCCCGCCATGGCGGAGCGCCTCGAGGAGATCTTCGGCGAGGATCTGGCGCGTAGCGAGCCGCTCGATCGCGCCGCCTGGGCGCGCCGCAGCATCGCACAGCGGCTGCTCGAGAACAGCTGCCGGCTGCTCTCGCCGATCCTCTGAGCCGGCGCGCCTCACCCCCGCTGTCCTCGCCCCGCGTTAACGCTCATTCGAGAGTATCCTGGATTACTCCCCTCGCCCCACGCTTGCTCCTCTCATGGATCCAAGGAGCGAGCGTGCGGTGAGGGGAACGTGGCGAGTGTGGAGACCTTCGGTCAACCGCGCGGCGGGGTCGGGAGACCCGCGCCGAACAAGCGAGCGGACGGGGGTGAGGAGCGGTCGTCTTGACCGCCCCCTGCACGCTGGGCTATGTAACAGGGATGACCACGCGATTCGACCTGCACATGCACACCATACGCCACTCGCCGGACAGCGCGATCGATCCAATGGCACTGGTCCGGCGCGCCCGCGCGCTCGGGCTCGACGGCGTCGTCATCACGGAGCACGACTGGCTCTGGACCGAGGAGGAGCTGGACGAACTCCGCGCCGCGGCCGGCGATCTGCTCGTCTTCACGGGCATCGAGGTGTCGGCGCTCGAGGGGCATTTCCTGGCGCACGGCGTGACCGACCCCTTCTCCGTGCCGCGCGGCATCCCCGTGAGCGACCTGTGCCGGGTCGTGCACGACCAGGGGGGCGCCGTCGTCGCGGCACATCCGTTCCGCTGGGGGCAGCCGTTCGACGAGATTGTTGCCGAGTCCAGCCCGGATCTCGACGCCATGGAGCTCATGACCGGCAACATGGACGAGCGCTGCCGCACGCTGGCAAACGAGTTCTGGAAGAAGACCGGCTGGCGCGGGCTGGGCTCGAGCGATGCACACCAGGAGCCGGCGCTCGGCGTCTGCTACACGGTGTTCGAGGACACGATCCGCGACCTCAGCGACCTGATCGACGCGCTGCGCAGCGGGTCCACCACGCCGCGTGAGCGCCGCGGAAATCGGCTCGGACCGCCGGGGTAAGGGCGCGCTTGGAAAGAGAGAATCCGCCGAGCTTCATGGCCGTTCGGGTCGGGCGACGTGAAGCACGGTCCACACTCCATCCGCGGCGAATTCTCTCTTTCAAGTGGGTCCATTGGTCAAGGATCGAGAGCGATTCGTCTGCGCCGATCACGACGACCCGCTTGCCCGATACCGCGACGAAGTCGGGATGCCGGACCTCCAGTTCTCGGCCATCGACGAGGCGCAACGAGAATCGCTGAAACGGTTGCTTGTGCAGCGCTTCCCGGATCCAGTCCACGTCCATGGATCTCTCGTCGGCAAGGGCGGCGTTAGGCCGACTTCTGCGCCAGCGCCGCGTAGCCCTCGATCAGGATGCGCGCGACCTCGGGGCGGCTGAACTCGGGCGGCGGCTCCTGCCCGCTCGTGAGCATCTCGCGCACCTTCGTGCCCGAGAGCGTCATATGGTTCGCCTTGTCGTGGCCGCACGTCTTGAAGCTGGCCATGCCGTCGCAGGTCCGGCAGAAGAACGTGTGCTCGAAGAAGAGCGGCGTGATGCCGATCTCGTCCGGCGCGAACTGCTCGAAAATGAGGTGCGCGTCGTACGACCCGTAATAGGGCTTGCCGTCCGGGCGGTTGGCGCCCGCGTGATCGCGCCCGACGATGAAGTGGGTGCAGCCGTAGTTCTTGCGCATGAGCGCGTGCAGGATCGCCTCGCGCGGCCCGCCGTAGCGCATGCTCGCGGGCAACAGGCCGAGCACGGTGCGCGTCTTGGGGTAGTACTTTTCGAGCAGCACCTGGTAGCAGCGGATGCGGATGTCCGCCGGTACGTCCTCCCCCTTGGTCTCGCCCACCAGCGGGTGCAGCATCAGGCCGTCCACGACCTCCAGAGCGCACTTGGTCAGGTACTCGTGGGCGCGGTGGATCGGGTTGCGGGTCTGGAAGGCGACGACGCGCCGCCAGCCCCGCTCGGCGAACAGCGCACGCGTCTGGGCGGGCACGCGGTAGAGCTCCGGGAACTCGGCGTGCGGCGGCGTGGCCAGCACGGTCAGCGCGCCGCCGAGCAGACGCGCGCCGTGGCGGTAGATCTGCACCACGCCCGGATGCGCCTCGTCGTCCGTGCCGTACGTGGCCTTCGCCTCGTGCTTCACGTCGCGCTGGAACACGTCCTCGACGTGCAGGATCCCGCTGAGGTCGCCGGATTCCGCGTAGAGCGCGACGTCCTGCCCCTCCGCGACGTTCGCGTCGCCCGCCGACAGCGTGACCGGGAATGGCCAGACGGCGCCGTCCGTGAGCCGCATGTCGTCGACCGACCCGTGGTAGTCGTCGCGGGTCATGAACCCGTCCAGCGGGCTGAAGGCGCCGATGGCCAGCATCTCCAGGTCACACCGCTCGCGCTGCGAAAGCGTGTGCCGCGGCAGCGCGGCGGCACGCCCTTGCCACTCGCGCGCCTGCTCGGGTTCCGCCAGCAAGCTCACCAGCACGCCGCCGTGCGGGTCGATCGGCCGGACCTTCGGATTTTCCACCGTCTGTGACATCGTCGCTCCTTTGGTCTGATCGCTCCGTTGAGATGGACAGAGTTGAGATAGACAGCCGGCCGGCACGTGCTTCTCGAAGCGCTGCCGAACCGGCGGCATCAGATCCAATCGCCCACCACCGGCAGCGTCGTCTCCTCGCGCGCGCGCTCAGCGATATCCGCGAACGTCGTCTGATCCAGCACCCGCTCCGAAAGCTTCGCGATGCGATGCCAGCTGCAACGCAGCGCGCGCTCGGCGGCGGTGAGCTCGGGCGAGGTGAGATCGTAATCGAGCTGCCTCGGACCGTCGATAGCGGTCAGCACGTCCGCCAGTGAGATCGCCGCCGGCGGCCGCGCCAGCTGGTAGCCGCCGGATGCGCCGCGCGTGCTCGTGACGCAGCCGGCCGCCTTGAGCTGCTGGAGGATCTGGACCAGGAAGCCCGGCGGAATGCCGTGCGCGTTGGCGATGCGTTTGAGCCGCACGGGATCGGGGCTGCCGTAGCTCAGCGCCAGGTCGAGCACCGCCAAGCACGCATACTCGGCTTTTGCGGAGATCTTCATGTCTTCTCGCCGTCTTCGCCCTTCGTCTCGGGCGGCTCGGGCTTCATTCGCGGCGCGTCGTCGAGGTGCAGGCCGCATTCCTTCTTGTCGGAACCGCTCCAACGCCCGGCCCGGTCGTCCTCGCCCCCGCCCACCGCGCGCGTGCAGGGCCAGCAGCCGATGCTGGGATAACCGCGGTCGTGCAGCGGGTTGTACGGGACCTTGTGGTCGAGGATGAACTTCCAGACGTCCTTCTTGGTCCAGTTCACCAGCGGGTTGACTTTGACCAGGCCGAACTTGGCGTCCCACTGCACGATCGGCGCGTTACGGCGATGCACGGTCTGGTCGCGCCGGATGGCGCTGATCCACCCGTCATACCCCTCGATCGCCCGCCGCAGCGGCACGATCTTGCGATCGTGGCAGCATTGGTCCGGATTCGTCTGGTACTGCGGGCCGCCGTGACGCGCCTCGTACTCGGGCGCCGTGGTGTCCGCCCGCACGTACTCGACCTCGATGCCATACCGCTCGGCGATCTGATCGCGTAGCGCCAGCGTCTCGGGAAACTGGTAGCCCGTTTCCAGGTTAAAGATCCGCACCCGCGGCTCGACCTCGGCTATCATGTGGACGAGGCAGCATCCCTCCGCCCCGAACGCCGTCGCCATCGTCAGGCGAGGGAAATACCTCTCGATGGCCCAGCGGACGATGTCCGGCGCAGACGCCCGTTCCAGCTCCACACTCGCGCGAGCCAGGGATTCGAGCAATTCCGAACTGGGCGAAGCGACAAGCGTCATCGTGGTTTGTGCCGAAACGCCAAAGCCCCAAGCATATTCAACATGACAGTTCTGATCAACATAGTGCTGTATCTATTCTCGGCGCGTGGCGGGTGTTGGGATGAGGCCCAGCCGTGAACGGCACGATCCAGCAGCTGATCCTGGTGCGACCCGACGGCACTCCCGTGCGGCTGGCGGATTTGGGGCCCGTTGTGCGGGTGCTCATCTTTTTGCGGCACCTGGCGTGACTGCCGTGCCAGGAGCACCTGGTTCAGGTGCGCGAGCATCTCGACGCGTTCCGTGCGATGGGGGCCGAGGTCGTGGTGGTGTCGTTTGTTCGCCCCGATCGGCTCGCTCAATACCTGCGGGTGCACCCGTGGCCGTTCACGGTGTTGGCGGATCCGGATCGCTCGGCGTACCGGGCGTTCGGTCTGGGGCGTGCCTCGTGGCTGCGGTTGCTCCGGCCGCGCGTCATGGCCCGTTACCTGCAGTTGGTGTGGAGCGGTTGGAAGCCGGAGGCGGCGCAGGAGGACGTGCATCAGCTCGGCGGCGACTTCGTGCTCGATGGTTCGGGCCGTCTGGTCTACTCCTACCGGAGCGCAGACCCCGCCGATCGCCCGCCGGTCGCCGAGCTGCTCGCGGCGGTGCGGGGTGCGGCGCGCTAGTGCCGTGTCTCGTCCATCGGTCGTGAACGAGCCTGCAGTTTCTCAGCCGCCCTTGCAACTTACGGCACCACGTCGACGCGGGTCTTGAGCTCGATGGCCGCTTGGCCGGGCACGTCGGTCTGGAACCGGAGAACGCGCTCGAATGTGCCGGGCTGCTGCCCGGCCACGAACCGGACCGTCACGTTGTGGAGGCTCTGCGCCGCGTCCGACGCCTTCACGCTGAAGTTCGGATCGTTGCCGGCCAGATCGTTGCTGGCGAGGTGGAACGGAGTCTTGCCGCGAATGAAGACCTGGCGTGTCACCTCCTGCCCCGGCTTGGCGGTGAAGACGAGTGTTGGGGGGGTGACCACGATATCCGGCTGCACCTGTCCTTCCACCGTGACGTTCACCATGCTGGAGGTCGGGTCGTTGGTCTCGACGGCGAGCACGTCGCGGAACGTGCCGGCGGGGGCGTACTGCTTCAGTCGGGTGGTGACGCGGTAGCCGATGCGGCCGGGTTTGCGATAGAGCTCGCTGAACGTCACCTCGAGGTTTGGATCGTGGCTGGAGATGCTTACGATACGCCAGTCCGCCTGGCCGGCGTACTCCATATCGAGATCCTTGCTCGCCTCCTGGCCGCGCGTCACGGTGCCAAACTGGACGGCGCCGGGGTTGAGCACGATGTCCTGGCGGATGAAGCTGGTCACGGTGAGCCGGACGCTGGCCGGGGCGGGCTGATCGAAGAGCACGGTAATCTCCGAGCTCTTCTCGCGCAAGAAGTTGCGCGTATCGAGCACCACGCCGATGCGGGCCTGCTGGCCGGGGGGGATGAGCTTCTTGTCGGAGCTCTCGCGCAGGTTCTGATCCATGACCGGCTTGTCGTCGAGCGTGACCAGCGTGCAGCCGCAGGTCCGCCGCATGCCGGAGATCCGCACGGGGGAGCCGGTGTTATTCGTGACGACGAACTCGTGCGCCACGTCGTTGCCGCGCGGCACGTTCCCGAAATCGTACCGCAGGTCGGAGAAGAGTCCTTCGGCCCACGATCCCGCCATGGCGTGCGAGCACCAGGCGGCGCAAACGACGGCGGCGAAAACGATTGCACGCTTCATGGGTCCGGCTCCCTCCTGTGCAGACGGGATGCGGGGCGCACCACGGGCGGCCATGGGTCATGCGCGGCGCATGCGCGCCGGGTTCAACACCGGCGGCAGCCTGGCGACGCTCGTCCGTAAGCCCTCTGATGTATCGTCACACGTAAGCCGGCCGCTCCGAAAAATCCCTAAAAAGGGGTCGGTCGGGACGTGCGGGCGACGGCCTGCTTGGGACGCAAAGCGAAGCGTAACGGACCACTAGGTCGAGTCCGGGTCTTGTCGCTCCCTCGGCCAGCTGCTAGGTTCAGCGTACGCGCTTTTCTTGTGGTCTTTTCTCGGGCGGCGTGCAGCACGGCAAGGCGCCATTCCCAGACTCGGACGGAGACAGACGCGTGCGGATGCACGGGACGACGATCGTGACGGTCCGGCACGGCAACCGCGTAGCGATCGGCGGTGACGGGCAGGTGTCACTCGCCAACACCATCATCAAGAGCGACGCCGGGAAGATCCGCAAGTTGCACGACGGCCGGGTGCTGGTGGGCTTCGCCGGCGCCACGGCGGACGCCTTCGCGCTGCTCGAGCGGTTCGAGGCGAAGCTGAAGGATTTTCAGGGGCACGTGCCGCGCGCGGCGACCGAGCTGGCGAAAGAGTGGCGGGTGGATCGAGTGCTGCGCCGCCTCGAGGCGCTGATGGCGATCGTGGACCGCCAGCACAGCCTGCTTTTGACGGGGCAGGGGGACGTCCTGCAGCCTTCCGACGGGGTCATTGGCATCGGCTCGGGGGGGCCGTTCGCCACGGCCGCGGCGCGCGCCCTGCTGCGGCACTCTTCGCTCTCTGCGTCCGAAATCGTCCGCGAGTCGCTGCGCGTGGCGGCCGAGATCGACGTCTTCACGAACACGAATGTTCAGGTGGAGGAGCTGGAGTGCACGAGCTGACGCCGCGCGAGATCGTCGCCGAGCTGGACCGCTACATCATCGGCCAGCGCGACGCCAAGCGCGCGGTGGCGATTGCCATCCGCAACCGCTGGCGGCGGCAGCAGCTGCCGGACCCGCTGCGCCGCGAGGTGACGCCCAAGAACATCATCATGATCGGGCCGACCGGCGTCGGCAAAACCGAGATCGCGCGGCGGCTCGCGCAGCTAGTGCACGCCCCGTTCCTCAAGATTGAGGCGACCAAGTACACCGAGGTCGGCTACCACGGCCGCGACGTCGAGAGCATGGTACGCGACCTGGTTGAGGTGTCGGTCAGCCTGGTGCGCGGCGAGGAGCGGCAGCGGGTCGAAGAGAAGGCACGGCAGCGCGCACGCGAGCGCCTGCTCGAATTGCTCGCCCCTGCGCCCGAGCCCGATCCCGAGGCGGCCGGCGCGCCGGGCGGCGGCGACACGTCCGCCGAGCGACGCCAGCGCACCCGCGACAAACTCGCCCGCAAGCTCGACGCCGGCGAGCTCGACGACCGCACGGTCGAGCTCAGCGTCGAGCAGCGCACGCTGCCCGTGCAGATCTTTTCGAGCGTCGGCATGGAGCAGATGG
>JBGPMX010000008.1:0-22844 GCA_041487215.1 Planctomycetia bacterium
CTGGAGAGCCGGACGTACCCCGTTTTCTCACAGACCTCGCCCCGTCGCCGCCGGTTTGTCGTCCGGGTGCGACGCGGGGACCATGGGTTGCGTCCAGGCCGTTTCGAGATCGCCCGCGGCGTAAGGATTGGGGTGCGGCCGCGACGAGCGGACGCGGGCGCGCACGTACAGCTCTCGGCCGGTGAACGTGTACGACGGGTGGGGGTCCGACGTCCGCAGGAGGACTCGACCGATGTCGTCGGGATCCGGCGCGCCGGCCGCACGGTCGCCGGGTGCGTCGCCGGCAGCCGCCGCGGCTGGCTTCAGGGTCCCAATGAACTCGGTGCCGTACGTCACGCCCGGCACGGGGTCGATGTCGAGCCAGACACGCCGCCCATCGCTCCCCACGTCGCGAAGCCGGACGCCTGTGGATGCGTAGAAGTCCCCCTGTTCCAGCGCATTCACAATGGACTCGGCGGTGAGATGCCGCGCCCGGACCATGATCCAGCCGCGACCCGGATTCACCCTGTCGATGCCGAACGCGTGGTACTGGTGCGCGTCGTCCGTGGCGAGGCCGAACATAACCTGCCCGTCCCGCAGCAGCAGCCGCGTCGTGAGCACGACGTCCCAGATCCGTTCCGTGCCCGGATGATCGTCGTCGCCGTAGTTGCGCACCACCGGGTGCCCATTGTGGACCTCGAAGAAGCGTTCCCCGTGGACTCGGGCCAGGTCTTCGGCCGTGACTCCCCAGCCGAAGTTCGGGTGGTTCAGATGCACCAACATCGGCGTGCCGGTGCGGCGGCGCTGCTCGAGCACGGCGTTCACGTTGTTCTGCATGACCTCGAGGACGCTGCGGCCCCCTTGCGGCGCGATGCTTTCCCGCACGTTGGTCGCGTTCAGGTGCACCGGCAGCTTCTCGAATCTGTCCGTGATCTCCTCCGACGGAATCAGCATGAACCGGCCCGGCTCTTCGAAGAGCGAACGGAATTCGCTGAGCGGTTTCAGGCGGACCAGGGGCCGGTCGCCACGCTGCTCCTCGACCCACGCGCCGAACCGCTGGCGGTATTTCGCCATCGGCTCGCGCAGGTCGATCCGGCCGTGTCTCTCCGCGTCGATCCAGCGCGGCCCCTCGGAGAGCACGTTGTGGTCGGACAGGCCGAGGAAGTTGTAGCCGTGCTCCTTGTACCAGGCGACGATCATCTCCGGGAAATCGTCGCCATCGCTCCAGAGCGAGTGGGTGTGCAGGTTGCCGCGCCACCAGCGCGGCTGGTCCGAGAACGGGGTCGGCACGGCCGGCTCCCCCGACTGGCCGCGCCCGATGATTGCGGCCGCGGAAACGACCAGGAATGCGAGCGTGAAGGCACGGAGCGAGAACCGCTGCGTCATGGGGATGGGTCCTCGAGCGCTCTTCCAATCCCGCGGTGGGATGCGTATTCTTCTTTGTTCGCCGCGCGCTGCCGCGCGGCCTGAGCCATATCACGAAGGCGGAGTAACCATGGCCAAGCGGAAGCGAAGACGAACGCCAACGATGTTACCAAGCACCGGGCAGCGCCGCAAAGGACGCAAGGGACGCTTCGGCCGAACCATGCCGGGACGCGATTGGGACAAGTACGGCAAGATCGACCACTAACTAGGTTCGCAGAAAGAGGTACGTCCGGCTTTCCAGCCTGACTCGGTTCGACATCGGCCTTGTCAGGCTGGAAAGCCTGACGTACGCCCGATCGGCAGCCTACGTTCTTCTGCGGACCTACTTCGCCGTCTGTCCTGTGTCGTTCGCCGCGGCTGGATGGCGGGGCCTGAGCGTCGCGTGGGTTCGGGGACGCGGCGAACCGGGACGCGATTGCCGAGGTTGGCCGTGAGTTGGGAGCGCCGTCACGGGCGCCGTGCCTCAGGCTGCTCGGCGCGCAACCGCGCCAGCCCGCGGATCATCACGTCGCGCACCCGGTCGCGCAGGGCCGCCACCCGGTCGGCGCGGCGGCCCCCGCCCGCCACTCGATCTTCGGCGTCCGGAAAGATCGGATCGAGAACTCGCGCGTGCATCGACGCGCGCAGTCCCAACCACGGCTCGCGCTTGGGCAGCGCGTCGCTCGTGCCGCTCACGACCACCGGGAAGATCGGGCAGTTCTCTTCCACGGCCAGCGTGAACGCGCCGTTCTTGAACGCCTTGATCTCGCCGTCCGGCGAGCGTGTTCCCTCCGGATAGATCATCACCGGCATGCCGCGCCGCAACCAGTAGCGGCAATCGGCTGCCATCCGAGCAATGCTGCGGCGGTCGCCGCGTGCCAGTCGGATGTACCGGTTCATGCACATGTTCCAGCCGATGAACGGGACCCATTGCACAGCCGTCTTCGAGACGGGCTTGAACGGCCGGTAGAGCGCGAACATGACCAGCGCGTCCATCATCGATTGGTGGTTGACCACGATGATGGCGGCCCCCTTCCAGGGGAGCTTCTTGCGCCCTTCGACGCGCAGCCGCCACCCCGGATGCACGTAGATGTACATGGCCGCCCACCAGCACGTGAAGAGGTGCTGCGCCACCAGGTTCCGATCGAACGGCAGCGTTACCAGCCAGAGGACCAGCGCGATGGGGAAGAGCAGGGCGGACGAGACCATCAGGTACGTCCAGCCGATCAGCGACACCAGGATACGGAGCAGTTTCGCCGCCGGCGGTGCGGCACGCAGAGCCGTCGTGGACATGCGGCGCATTGTAACCGACGGAGCGCTCGAACGCCGGTGCCCGCGTGCGGTCGCGGCGTCGATAACTTGGGTGGCCGGGAGGGCGCGTCTTCGAGCCCCCAGCCGATGGAGGCCGCTGGGGGCTCGCTGCTCGTTCCTCGCAGCTCGACCCCAGCCACCCAACTGGCAGATGTACCTCTCCAGCTAAGCCGCTCCCCGAATCTTCTCCCCTCGCCCCCTGGCCCCGTGGGGGGAGGAGTTGGGGATGAGGGGTGCCGGGCAAGCAATCCGGGTAGATCTGCCGATCCATTTTTCCTAAGATGCCCCTTTTCCGGACCCAGCCCGCGGCGACCCTGCGAGGGCCGCGGCCCGAGTGCTCGGGCCGGTGTTGCATCACGAATCGGGAACGACTCTCTCGTGCCGCGATCTTTGCGATGGCTGTGTGGAATCGCGCTCGCCGGGCTGCCGGTGGGATGTGGCAACCTGCGCGCGACGCCGATCGCGGCCAGCGTTCCCCAGGCGTACCATACCGTGGTCCCGCCGTTCATCGTCTTGACCAACGCCGCGCTGCCCACGGATGCGCCGGTGCTCGAGGAGTTGGCCCGGCTGCGCCGCGACATGGCGACGGCCCTGCCGCTTCCGCCTCCCCGCCGGCAGATCGAGATCTACATCTTCGACGATCGGGCGTCGTACGAAAAATTCCTCCGCACCTATTACCCGGGTCTGCCCGGACGCCGCGCCTACTTCATCGCGCAGGACGAGCGCGAGGTCGTTTACATGTTCCAGGGAGATCGCTTCGACGAAGACCTTCGGCATGAGGCGGCGCACGCGATCCTGCACGCGTCGTTCCGGCGTGTTCCGCTCTGGCTCGACGAGGGGCTGGCCGAGTACTTCGAGTGTCCCGGCGAGGCGGCCGGGCTGCACGCGCGGCATGCGGCGGAGACCCGGCGTGCAATCGAACAGGGGTGGCGGCCCGGGCTGACACGGCTGGAGAGCTTCACGGACGTGCGCCGGATGACGGCGGCCGACTACCGGGAAGCATGGGCGTGGGTGTACTACCTGCTGCACGGGTCGGCGGGGGGCCGCGAGCTGCTGTTGGGTTATCTGGCCGAGCAGGGAGAGACGCCGCCCGAACCGCTCAGCGCCCGCCTGTTCCAGAGTCTCTCCCGACCCGACCAGGGGATGCTGGAGTTCTACACCCAGCTTGGCAGCGACGGGCCGACGCCCAGCGTGGGCGAATAGCCGCGGAGCCTTTTGGCGCGCGCTGCGCCGGCCATCCATGCGATGTAGCTGAATTCGCCAGAATTCAGACGCTTCTGAACTCGGGCGCGTTCAGCTACGACTTCGGCAACAGGCTGTTAGACGGCGGCCAGCACGATGTCGCGCGCGCCGGCGCGCAAGAGTCGCTCGCCCAGTTGCATGCCCAGCGTCTCGGCTGCATCGGCCGGTCCCTCCAGCGTATCGGTCAGCGCGCGCGACCCGTCGGGTGCGAAGACGCCGGCCCGAATCTCGATGCGGCTGTCCGACAGCGTGGCCAGTGCACCCAGAGGCACCTGGCAGCCTCCCTCGACCGCGGCCAGCACCGCCCGCTCGGCGAGCACCGCTTTCCGAGACGGCAGGTGGTCCATCCGGCTGAGTAGGTCGATGAGCTCGGCGTCGTCTTGGCGGCATTCGATGCCCAGTGCTCCCTGGCCTGGGGCGGGCAGCATCTCGTCCGGCTTGAAGCGGTAGGTGATGCGTTCTTCGAGGCCCAGGCGGTAGAGCCCCGCGTGTGCCAGAACAAGTCCCGCAAGGCCCGTCTCTTCGGCTTTACGCAGCCGCGTCGGCACGTTGCCGCGGATCTCCTCGACGATCAGGTCGCTGCGCAGGCGAAGCAGCTGGCTGCGCCGCCGCGGGCTGCTGGTCGCGACCCGGCCGCCGGCGGGCAGGCTGCGCCAATCGCCGAACCGGGGCGCGACCAGCACGTCGAGCGCCGGGGCGCGCACCGGGACGGCGCCGAGCACCAGCCCCGCGACCGGAGCGGTCGGCAGATCCTTCAGGCTATGTACCGCGATGTCTACCTCGTTGGCGCGCAGCGCGCGCTGGATCTCCTTGGTGAAAACCCCCTCGCCGGCGATGTCGCTGAGCCGGGCCTCGGCGGCGTGATCACCGCCCGTCCGGATCTCGACGAGCTCGATCGTACGCCCGGGGGCGAGCTCGCGGAGCCGCGCCGCGACCCACTCGGCCTGGGCGCGCGCCAGCTGGCTCCCCCGCGTCCCCACGCGCACCGGCCTGCCGGCGCCGCGCGAGCCGGGACGCAGGTGTACGGCGGTCGGCTGCCCGGCCGGCTCGGCGTGTCGCACGGCGGCCGGCTGCGCCGCGTCACTCGGCAGCGCCGTGTGCACGGGGCGGATGATGCCCCCGGAAACCACGAAGCGGATCGCCTCGTCCACCGTCACGCTCAGGTCGAGCACATCGTCGCGGGGCACCGTGACCGCGTACCCGGTCATGGACGTCGGAGAGTAGGGGACAAACACGGTGAGTAGCGCGCGGCCCGTCATCTCCTCCAGGTCGCGGATCCCCTCGCCGGTCACGAGCCCGAGCGACCAGATGCCCCTGCGCGGGTACTCGACGGCCACCACCCGGTTGTACTCGATGGTGCGATCGCTGATCAGGAAGTCGATGAACTGCTTGACGTACGGGTAGACCGCACGCACGACGGGGAGCCGGAACAGCGTCTGCTCGGTGACTTGCCAGAGGCTGTGGCCGATGAACGTGGCCAGCACATGCCCGAAGAAGTAGATGAGCACGGCAGCGACCAAGAGGCCGATGAACGAGAGGTGCCACGGCTCGTAGTAGCGGTAGTAGATGTACCGCTCGTAGAGGTCCAGAACACGCGTGGGCATGCGGACGTTCGCGGGGGTCTGGGACTGGACGAGGTCGTACAATGAGCCGGGCACGTAGCTGCCGCGTTCGAGCCGCACCCACTCGTGCTCGCGTCCCGGCGGCGGCTCGGTCCGCGCGTCGGCGATGAACTGCGCGGCGACGTAACGCAGGCCGAGATTGACGGGCTGCCCGATGTGGAGATCGAGGAACACCCAGAGCTGGAAGAGGATCCAGAGCGTAAGGACGGGGGGAAGCAGCAGCGCCAGGCCGCGCAGGAAGAACCGCCGGAAGTCCTGAGCAAACCGCACGCGCTGGGATAATCTTTCGAGAGATGGTTCAGGCACCCGCGAGCTCCTGACTACGCGCCAGCACCACCACGACGACTCGCCGGGCTCCCAAAGCCTTCAGGGCACGCGCGGCCTCCGAGCACGTGGCACCCGTGGTGAGGATGTCGTCCACCAAGAGGACGGTCGCGCCGCGCAGCTCCGCCGCCGGCCGGGCGCGGAACGCGCCGCGCACGTTCTCGAGCCGGTCGTCCCGCTTCAGCTCGCTCTGAGGCAACGTGGTGCGCGTGCGTTTCAAAATACGGGAACGATGCGGCACTTGCAACTCCGCCGCGATGTGCCGCGCCAGCGACTCCGCCTGGTTGAACCCGCGCTGGAGCCGCCGCATGAAGTGGAGCGGCACGGCGACCACCAGGCCCGCCGCACAGGCACGCAGCGCCTCGCCGCGCCGTTCCATCAGCACGCGCGCGAGCGCCGGCGCCAAAAGCTCGTTGCGACTCAGCTTGAAGTCCAGGCAGCAGCGCCGCAGCTTCCCGGTGTAGCGTCCCAGCCGCACTGCCGCGTCGAAGCGGAGCCCGTGCCCACGGCACTCGGGGCAGCCCGCCGACGTGTCCGTGTACGGCCCGACTGTCGCGGCACAGCGCTGGCATACCGGCTCGTCGGCCCGGCTCGCGATCTCGGCCAGGCACGCGGCGCAGAAGCGAGCGTCCGATTCGCCAAGATCGGCGTCGCAGACCAGGCAGAGGGGCGGGTAGACCAGGTCCCGCACGGCGCGCCCCATGCCGGCGAGCAGCCGGGCCGCCTGCGCCGTGCCCCGCAGCCAACGCCGCCGCCGCGGATGCGGCATTGTGTCCCGCGCGCTCGCCGAGCCTTCTGCCAACGTTCATGCTCCCCGACCACCGTGCAGTCGTTCGCCCATTGCAAAGGTCCACACAGCGAGCGGCGGGGTTTACCCCTGCCGTTTTGTCGCCGCCGAAAACCGCTGGCGTCAAGCCGGCGGCTCTGTTTTGGCCTGCTTACCCGCGCGGGGCGCTCGAAGTCAACTCCCAACCGTTGCGGCGCAAAAACTCGTCGCGCCAGCGGTACGCATCCAGCAGCCCAGCGGTGGGCCGCCCGAGGATCCGGTACGCGATGTAGAGCGCCTCGAGCGACGCCAGCCCGCCGGCCGGGTCCGCGAACGTCTTGGAGACGCGCGGGTACGCCGTGGAAAAGCCGGCCAGCGAACGGGGCGGCACGCCGGCGAAGTGCGCGTGCATGCGCCCGGCATGCCGCCAGCTGCCGTCGATCAGCAGCACGCCGTGCCCTGCGTCCGCCACGGTCAGCGGCGCGCCGTCCACCGAGAGCCGGATGTAACCAGGCAACTCGAGCGGCTGCTTGGCCGCATACGGCACGAACCGCAGGTCGGCTCGCCCGCGCAGCGGCTCGAGCGAGCACTTCGCCCGCTTCTCCTTGGGGTGGATGATCAGGATGGTCGGCGGGAACGGCATGCGCGCTCCGAAACTCGACGCCTCGCCCGTGAACGCGATCTCGTAACCAACGACTAGGAACTAGCGGGGCAAGATTCCTCTTACGGAGAGTAACCATGGCGTCCACGCACGTCACTCGCCGCTTTCTTTTTTCGAGGGGATCGGGCCTGCTGCTTGTTGCGCTCGTGGCCGGCACGGCACTGCTCGGCCCGCGAGTCCGGCCGGCCGCCGCTGCGCGCGGCGAGCAACCGCCGCCCAACGCGGCCGCCGCGTCGGAGCTGGTCGAGTACCTGCCCCGGCCCTCGGAGGCGGAACGCGCCATCCTGGCGAAGCTGGACGAGTCGGTGACTCTTCAGTTTGTCGAGACGCCGCTCTCGGACGTAGTCACCTTCCTTGTAGAGCTTACCAAGCTCAACATCGTGCTGGACCGCGTGGCATTGGAGGAAGAGGGGGTAACCGGCCAAACCCCCGTCATGCTCGCGGTCGCCAACATCCCCATGCGGTCCGCCCTGTGCGAGCTGCTCGCGCAGCTTAACCTGCAGTACATCGTGGAGAACGACGTGCTGAAGATCACGTCCATGCTACGTGCCGGCAGCATCCTCGTTGTGCGCGTCTATCCGGTCGCGGACCTCTGCGACCCGGCCGAGTGCATCGATGAGCTCAGCAAGACGATCGAGGCGACGGTGAACGCCAACAGCTGGCAGAAGATTGGCGGGGCGGGTATCGTGACGCCGTTCCGGGCCGCCTCGTGCCTGGTCGTGATGCAATCCTTCGATTCGCATCAGAAGATCGCCGGGCTGCTGCGCAGCCTGCGCGAGGCGCGGAAGCTGAAGCGGGGCTGAGCTCCCGCTCGAGCGCGGCGGACCCCGACCGAGTCCACCCGGCTCAAATCATGTAGTACCAGTCGCCGCGCGGTTCGCCCCGCTCGTTTCGCTGCGGGCAGGTCTCGCAGACGTCCTTCCCCAAGAGCTCGTACGCGTGCCGCACGGCGTCGAGCGTGCTCGACCACGGCGACGACACTTCGCGGAAGAGCCGCTGGGGGCCGAGCCGCGCCTCGAGTCCGACGTTGTGGATGACCTTCGCCATGTCGTGACGCACGCCGCAGAGCAGCACCGTGACGCCACGCGCCATCATGCTGCGTATGAAATCGTCGAGCAGCCCCAGACAGGCCGCGTCGGGATTGCGCGCGCGCTTGAGGCGGAGCACCACCACGCGGACCGTTTCCCCCACGCGCTCGGCGATGAGCGAGAGATGCTCGTCGAGGTCCGGGACCGAGCCGAAGAACAGCTCCCCCTCCAGGTTGTAGATCAAGAGCCGGCTGCAATCCGGGTCTTCCGCCACGCGTTCCCGGATGACGCGCTCGGGCGTCACCGTCAGCTGCGTCAGGTGCACCCGGGCGGCGCGTGGCACGTAAAACACGAACGACAGGAAGGTGCCGATCATGATGCAGAACTCGACCGAGATCACGATCGCCGAGAGCGCCGTGGCGATCACGATGCCGGCGTCGAACCGTGTGGCGCGCATGTGGTAGAGCAGCTGCTTGCGATCAACCATGCGCCAGGCCGAGAGGATCAGGATGCCCGCCAGCGCGGCACGCGGGATGTAGCGCGCGAGCGGAGCAAACACCAGCACGGTGGCGGCCACCGCCGCTGCCGAAATCACCCCGGACCACTGCGTCGCGGCGCCCGCCTGGTGATTGATGGCCGAACGCGTCAGCGAGCCGGAACCGGGAAAGCACTGGAAGAAGCTGCCCGCGATATTCGCGATCCCCTCGCTCAGGCACTGCTGGTTAATGTCGAGCTTCTGGCCCGTGCGCGCCGCGATCGCCTTGGCCATGGCGATCGCCTCAAGCAGCCCCAGGAGCGCGATGGCCAGCGCGCTGCCCCCCAGCTCGCGCACCCACGTCCAGTGCACCTGCGGGAGCTCCCAGCTCGGCAGCATGCGCGGGATCACGCCCACCACCCGGACCCCCTGATGGGCCAGGTCGAGCGCGCAGACGACCAGCGCGGTGATGATCACTGCCACCAGGAATTCCGGTACGCGAATGCGCAGCCGACCGTTCAGCCAGCGCAGCGCCAGCACCAGCAGAATCGTGCCGATGCCCAGTGCCACGGTCCAGCCCTGGCCCGGCGTCGGCCCCTGGCTGCGGAACACTGCCCAACCGTCGTGCACCGTTGCCCAGAACCGCTTGAGGAAGTGCGCGTCCGGTGCGCCGGCGGCGGGGATCCCCAACAGGTTCTTGAGCTGGTCGAGCAGCAGCAGCACGGCGGCCCCCACCGTGAAGCCCACGATGACAGCATGCGAGATGTAACGCGTGAGATCACCGAGGCGAAGCACCGTGATGCCGGTCTGGATGACGCCGACCATCAGGGCCAGCAGCACGGCCGCGGCAACCCTCTGCTCGGTGGGCACTCCGGCAAAGATGGGCGCCGCCAGGGCACTGAACAGAGCAATCGAGATGGCGTTGGTCGGGCCGTTGATCAGCTGCTTCGAGGAGTCGAAGACCGCCCCCACCGCCGTCATCACCATCGCGGTGTAAAGGCCGAACTGTACCGGGACGCCGAAGATGCTGGCGTACGCCATGGACTGCGGCACCGCAACCGCGGCCACCGTGAGGCCAGCGATCAGGTCGGCGCGGAACGTCCGTAACGAGTAGTGGCGCAGCGAATCGAACGCCGGCACGACGCGAAAGATCGCCTCGCGCACCGCGGCGAGGACCGGCACGGACTCGGTGTTCTGGGGCGGGGAACCGTCGTTCATTCGGGCGCACAAGGCTGAGAACAGGGACCCGGCTCGGCGTGCGGGCCAAGGCGAAAACTATAACAGAAAGCCGGGAACGGCATGAGGTGTGGTACTGCACGCTCAGCACAGGTTTCTATTTGCGCTGAAACATTTCGGGCCGCGGCTGCCCCGTGACCCGCTCGTACGCCTCCCACACCTGCTCGGACCAATCGGGAATCTTGCGGATATGTTTCACCCCTGATGTCTGGCAGAGATTACGCCGTGAACCGCTCCAGCAGGTTCCTCGTGATGCGCTCGACCCGCGCATCCGGGCCATGCGGGCGGCCGTAATGTGAATGCGGCGGGATGTGACCTGGCGGAGCCGAAAGCCCTTCCGCCCAGAAGATCGTGGACGCGTTGAACACCTGGTTCCCCTTCGGCCCCGGATAAATCGTCGCCGTGTAGGTCGCCGTCTGATCGCTCCCGTTGACCGTCATGCCGGACGCCACGACCTCGAGCCCCGCGATGTCGGCCGGGTCGCCGTGGAACTCCCACCCCACCAGACCCGGGATGCGATCCCCGTCGCGCATGCCGGTCCCATGGAACAGCCAGTGGTCGGGCCGCCGCACGATCCAGTCGCCCGACCCGTTGAACGGGCTCACGGTTCGCGCGCCGATCAGCTGCGCCTCGTTCGGTCCCTCTTCCGGGAACGGCCCCATGTACGCCTCCTCGGCCGGCGACACCCCGCCGTAACGCCCCGCGCGCGTGATCGTGCGGTCCGGCATTCCCGTCGAGCTCGGGGCAAACGGCGTGACAAAGCAGCACGTGTTCCCGGACAGGAACGCCACGTTCACCCCCTGGGTGATCGCCGAACGCACGTGATCGAACATCGAGCGGCTCCAGTACTCGTCGTGCCCGACCGACAAGAAGCACTTGCCCCGCGTCAGGGATGCGGCGTCGCGGTGCGTGTCGCTATTCGAGATGTACGTCACGTCGTAACCATGCTGCTCGAGCCAGTAGGCGAGCGGGAACTCCCAGAGCAGGAATTCGCCCGAGCCGATCGACAGCGGCGCATCGACTACCTGGCAGTACTTGGCGTAGGGACGATCGAAGCTCACGCGCACGCCGGGCAGAAGCGGCTTGGTGGCCCCGGCTTCGTAGGTGTAGAGCGAGTAGCTGTCGGGCCAGCGGTTGTATGCGTGCCAGGTGTTGTCCGAGCACTGGAACACGAGGTCCGCCAGCCGGTCGTCGCGCACGATGAACGTGATGTAACTCTGGTACATGTGCGCGGCGGATTTCGGATTCGTGCTCTGGGGCAGCCGCGTGAGCTTGACCAGGTACACCCCGCTCGGCCAATCGGCCGGTACTTCGAGCCTCAGCGCGGGCTCCCAGCGGCATTCGCGCAACCGCTCGTCGCCGACACGCGGCGTCTCCTGGGCGGTCCCCTGGAACGGGCCCAGGTGCTCGACGTGCCGTCCCCCAAGCCCCTGGTAATAGCCGAGCCGGTAGATGTCCGCCTCGAAGGGCCCCTCGGGATCGAGGCTCACCATCAGATCGATCGACTCCCCCGCGCGCACACTCATGCGCGACGCGTATCCCTCGATCAGCCTTGAGCGGAACAGCCCGCTCTTGGGATCGGTGCGCATGAACGTGAGCTGCCAGTCCGTCGTCCCCTCGCGGTCGTTCTCCGCTCGAATGGTTTCAACATCGCGCCGTGGCTCTGCGCGAGCCGCCCCTGCGGCGAGCGTGCCGGCCAGGCCCGACGCGGCGGCCGTGCCCAGCGCGGCTTGGAGAACCTGGCGACGATCCCAACTTCGCACGGGTCGGTTGCTTGCTGGAGAATGCATGGCGGTATCTCACAAACCAGGTGTCCGGACGGCAGAGCTGCAGTATATCGCGGAGACGGGCAATCCAGCAGCGCCATGCAGTGCCGGGCGTTATTTCCGGATAGAATACCAACATGGTTGGCCCATCGAGCGACACTTCTCTGAAAGAGCTTCTCTGCGACAACACGCATGCCGCCGCGCCCGAACTCAGCGAAAAGCACGGCGACGGCACGGTTCGCTGCCTGGCCTGCGGGCACCGTTGTCTCATCCAGCAGGGCCGATCGGGGATCTGCAAGGTTCGATTCAACCGGGGGGGCGAGCTTCGGGTGCCGTGGGGCTACGTTGGGGCGCTGCAGTGCGACCCGATCGAGAAAAAGCCGTTCTTCCACGCCTTCCCCGGCCGCGACGCGCTGTCGTTCGGCATGCTCGGCTGCGACTTCCACTGCAGTTACTGTCAGAACTGGGTGACGAGCCAGGCGCTGCGCGACGATCGCGCGCAGGCCCCGCCGATGTTCTGCGCCCCGGCGGACCTGGTCCAGCTGGCCCGCCAGCACGGCGCGCCGGTGATGGTAAGCACCTACAACGAGCCGCTCATCACCAGCGATTGGGCCATGGACGTGTTCCGGGCAGCTCGCGCGCAGGGCATCACGTGCGGCTACGTGTCGAACGGTAACGGCACGCCCGAGGTGCTGCGCTACATTCGCCCGCTGGTCGATCTCTACAAGGTGGACCTCAAGGGGTTCGACGACAAACACTACCGGCAGCTCGGGGGCGTGCTGTCGAACGTGCTCGATACGATCGTGCAGCTCAAAGAGATGGGGTTCTGGGTCGAAATCGTCACGCTGATCGTGCCGGGGTGGAATGACAGCGACGCGGAGCTCACGGGCATCGCGAAGTTCCTGGCCGGCGTCTCGCGCGAAATTCCCTGGCACGTGACGTCCTTTCACCCGGACTACAAGATGACGGCGGACCAGGGGTATGTGCGGACGCAAGCGGACACGCTGCTGCGCGCCTACGATTATGGGAAGGAGGCGGGGCTCTGGTTCGTCTACCCCGGCAACCTGCCCGGCCAGGTGGGCGAGTGCGAGCACACCTATTGCCCGCACTGCGGGGCGGTCGCGATCAAGCGGCACGGCTTCTACGTGCTGTTCAACACGATGAACGGGAACGCGTGCTTCAACTGCGGCAGGACGATTCCAGGTGTTTGGGAGCAGCATCCGCCGCGCCAGAGCACGGGAACCGGTTTTCCGCAGCCCGTGCGGCTGCCGATGCACGATCGGGCGCGGGGGCAGAGCGGGGTGCAGCGATTCTGACCGAAAGGTCTTCGGAAGTCAGTGGGGCGCAGAGACGAAGACTTCCGAAGTCTTCCATCCTGCGCCTGGACTTCGGAAGTCTTTCCCGGGTTGCTCTGGCCCTTTCTTGACCTTTTCCGCTCCCCCCGCTATAGTTCCCCCCCCCAATCCGGGCCGGGCGCGGTCCAGCGATGGCGCCCGGCGTGTCCCTGTGCGCAAGGAGGCGCCATGGGCTTGTCGGCGGAACAGAGTCGGACACACCCCGCGGATCTCCCCCGATCGGCATCCGCCCCCCCTGTCTCGATCGATTCCCTGCTCGCGCAGGCGCGCGAGGTGCTCACGAACGAAGCGCGTGCGCTCGAACTTGTTCGAGATCGGCTCGACGAATCGTTCGCACGCGCGGCGGAGCTGATCTACGAGCGGTCGTCACGGGGGGGCAGCGTGCTTGTGACCGGCATGGGCAAGGCCGGGCTGGTGGGCCAGAAAATCGCCGCCACGCTCGCGTCGACTGGCTGCCGCGCGCACCCGCTGCACCCGGTGGAAGCGATGCACGGCGATCTCGGCCGCATCGGCCGCGGCGACGTCCTGCTCGCCCTCTCCTACAGCGGCGAAACCGACGAGGTGCTGCGGCTGGGGGCGCCCGTCAAGGGCATCGGCGCCTGCATTGTCGCGGTCACGGCGCGCCAGAACTCGCGGCTCGCCCGGCTCGCCGACGTGACGATCCCGCTCGGGCCGCTCGAGGAAGCCTGTCCGCTCGGGCTCGCGCCCAGCGCAACGACCGCCGTGATGATGGCGGTCGGGGACGCGCTGGCGTTCGTCGTCAGCCGCATGCGGAACTTCCAGCCCGAACACTTTGCGCAGTTTCACCCCGGCGGCAGCCTGGGCAAGTTGACCGGCCCGGTCGACGACATCATGCGCACCGGCGACCAGCTGCGCGTGGCCCATTTCCGGCTCACCGTACGCGAAGCGCTCCTCGAGACGCACCGCGGCATGCGCCGCACCGGGGCCATGCTGCTGCTCGACGACCAGGGCGTCCTGCGCGGCATTTTCACGGACAGCGACCTGGCTCGCCTTCTTGAGCAGCGCCGCGAGGCGGAGCTGGATCGTCCCATCGCGGAGCTCATGAACCCGGCCCCCACGTTCGTCCCGGTCGGCACGCCCGTCAGCGAAGCCGTGGCGATCCTCTCCAATCGCAAGTTCAGCCAGCTGCCCGTGCTCGATGCTCAAGGGCGGCCCATAGGCATCGTCGACATCACGGACCTGATCGGACTCGTCCCCGCGTTGAGCGGGCTGGATCAACCGGGCGTATCGTCGGGGACCAGCCGGCCGCGCCGGCACGCGGCCTAGTTCTAGATCGTCGTGTTCCACCGAGTAACTGGGAGCGCACGTCGCACTCATGCACGTACACCAACGCTGTGCCCCACGGCCCACCGCGCCCGAGTCGGAGCTACCGCCCCGCTTGGCCGAGCTCTGTGCGCCCATCGAGCTCCTCGTGCTGGATGTGGACGGCGTGCTGACCGACGGCGGGATCATCCTGGACGATCGCGGAAGCGAGTCCAAGCAGTTCCACGTGCGGGACGGGGCAGGCATCGCTTACTGGTTGCGGCTGGGCAAGCGGGTGGCCATCCTCAGCGGCCGGAGCTGTGCGGCGGTCGCGCACCGGGCCGCGGAGCTCGGCATCCGATCGGTACATCAGAACTGCGCCGACAAGGGCCCCGCCCTGGAAGAACTGTTACGTGCCGAGGCCCTGTCCGCGCGCCAGGCATGTGTGGTAGGAGATGACTTGGCCGATCTCCCGGCGCTCGACATCGCCGGGCTGGCCGTGGCGGTGAGCGACGCGGTCCCCGAGCTGCGTGCGGCGGCGCACTATGTCACCGAAACACCCGGCGGGCGCGGTGCGGTGCGCGAGGTCGTCGAGCTGGTGCTACGCGCGCAGGGCCTGTGGCCGGGGCTGCTCGAGCGGCTCCGCGCCGGCGCGCCGCACACCCAGACCGCCGAGCTCTCGGGGCAGCCCGCCGGCCTGGCCGTAAACCGCCCATCGGTTCCTTGACACCGTGGCCTGTCCAAAACCGGAGCTCTTGAGTTCGCCGTGCTGAAACGCGTTGCCGCGGCCATCATCACCCTGAGCTTTCTCTTGGCGTGTTACGCCGCCTACGTGCGCGCGTTCGGCCAGCTGTCGCTCGCCGAGCTCGACCGCGATTTTCTGCCGCCCAGCGAAGACGGTGCACCGGTGCCCGACGAGCCCCAGAAGCCCAACCCCGCGAACATCTGGGCACGCAAGGTCTTCGGTCCCGAGTCCTGGCAGGCCAAGGCGGACATCGCGCTCTACTGGTCGAACAGCGGCGTCATCATCTACATCGCCGACTACGAGCAGATCGGCGCCGAGACGCTCAAGCTCAAGCCGTTCAGCCTCATCTACATGGACCGCTCGTCGTCGCGCGACGGCGAACCGAACATCATCACGCTCCGCGCCGACGAGGCGACGCTCGAATTCGACCAGCCCATCGACATCCTCCAGATGAGCGACGCGCGGCCCATCGGCGGCCGGATCACCGGCGACGTCGAGGTGGAGGCCGATCGAGCCACGCCCGATCGGGCGGATGACCTCCTGGCCTACACGGATTACCTCGAGTTCCAGGAGAGTGAACACAAGGTGTGGACCGCGGCGCCGGTGCGCATTGTGACCGGCGATACCGTGCTGACCGGCCGCGGCGGCGAGCTTCAGCTGAAGGATCCGCAGCCCGGCAAGAAGGCGAAGAGCTCGTCGGCCTTCGAAGGGATCAGCGAGCTTGTGCTGCTGCACGAGGTGCAGATCAACATGAAGAGCGCGGGCGGCGCCCTGATCCCCGGTGCGCCCCGGCCCGGCCGCTACCCGGCGGGCGAACGCGAAGCCAAGCAGGTGCCGGTCTCCATTGTCTGCCGCGGTCCCTTCTCCTACGACCTCGCCGCGAGCATCGCCGTGTTCCACGACGCCGTGCAGATGACGCGGCAGACCAGCGAGACGGAGTTCGATCGACTTTTTTGCGACGAGCTGCACGCCGTGTTCGACAAGCAGAAGCAGGCGGGCGACGGCACGCCGGACAAGGCCGGTGCTGGCAAAGATCCCAGCTTTCGCGAGGCACACGCGACTGGCCAGCCCGTACGGATTGTCTCCGATTCCCAGGGAATGGAGGCGAGCGGCACCGAGCTGCACTACGACGCCGCGTCCGGGCAGAGCCTACTGCGCGGGGTGCCCGAGGTGGTCGCGGCACAGCATGGGAGCGTGATCCACGCCCCCGAGCTCCGGCTCACCAGCGGCGCCGATGGTCAGCAGACGGCCATGGCCAGCGGCCCCGGGCACATGACCATGCAGGACAAGGACACCGGCGACACATCGCTCGCGGCGCAATGGCAGGAGTGGGTGCGCATCGAGCCGCAGGGGGATCAGCAGCTCCTGGTGCTCAAGGGGAGCGTGACGGTCGAACAGCCCGGACGCGGCGTACTCCATGCCGACCGCGTGCGCGTCTGGTTCGCCCGCCGCGCCGGGCCGGCTCCCGCCCCCGCACTCGCGGGCGGCACGGCCATGGACACTTCGAATCACGTGCCGTCGCGCATCGAGGCGACCGGCAACGTGACGACGACCTCCGATCAGTTTGACATTCAGGCGATTGACCGACTGGAGATCGCCTTCGAGGACGGCCCGATCGCGCCCCCTGCCGCACGGCCGGGCCGGACCCCAGACGAGCGGCCGGCGCCGGAAACGGCCAGCGCCGCGCCGCCCGCCGCGCCGCCGCGCCGCCTCGCCCCCCCCCGCACGCGCGATGATGCGGCGCTCTCCGACCCGACCCCGCTGAGCGAGCCAACGGATGCGGCAGCGCCCGCCACTGCGACTGCGGCGGACGCCCCTGCCGACGCCAAGCCCGCCCATCCGCAGGGGCATCTCGTCGCCGGAGTGGTCCGAGTCAGGGCACTCCGCGATGGAGATCGCACGGAGCTCGCCGAGCTTTGGGCGGAGCAGAACGTCCAGATGACTCAGCCCCCGGACACCCCCGAGGGGCGGGACAAGGTGGTGCGAGGCGATAACCTGCACGTCAAGCGACTTGAAAACGGCAACGAGTTAACCGTGACCGGCACGCCCGCCCACGTCGAGATGCAGGACATGACCATCGAAGGAGGCACGGTCGGCGTCAACCAGCCGCTCGGCATCGCCTGGGTCGACGGCAAGGGGCTCATGGTCCTGCCCGCCGACACGGCGTTCGACGGCTCCAAGCTGAATGCGCCCAGCGAGCTCAACATCACCTGGGTGCACGCGATGTTCTTCGACGGCATCAAGGCCGAGTTCGTCGGTGCGGTCGTGGCCAGTCAGGGCCCGAACGTCGTGCACTGCGATCAGCTCGAGGCAACCCTGAGCGAACGCATCGACATCTCCAAGCCGGACCGGCATGGAACCAAGGCGCAGATCGCCAAGGTGAAGTGCACCGGGCGCGCCGAGGTTGATACCCACTCCACCGGCGAAGACGGTTCGGACAAGTTCGAACATCTCGAGGCGAAGCAACTCGACTTCAACAACAGCGACGGGCGCATGCTGGCCGCCGGCCCCGGGCTGTTCCGAACCTACGCACGCGGGCAGGGCGGGCTCGGCCCCGCCGCCCCCGGGTCGCCGCCCAACGCTCCCCCCAAGAACCCCGACCAGCTCTACCTGACCGAGATCCATTTTCTGGACCAGATGGAGGCGAACCGCGCGCAGCAGGTCGCCACCTTCCGCGGCCGCGTGAAGGTGGTGCGCGGGCCCGTCGACAACGAGCAGGCACGCGTCGACCCGAACAAGCTGCCGCCTGACGGCATGACCATGGCCTGCGAGCAGCTCCAGATGGGCGCCCGCAACGGGCCAAACGGCAAGAGCTACAACGAGCTCGAGGGGAGCGGTAACGTCGACGTCGAAGGGGGACGCACCTACTACGGCCGCGCCGACCGGATCGTTTACAACCAGCTGAACGACCGCCTGATCTTCTCCTCCGACCACGGCGCGACCGCGACGCTCTGGCGCCAGACGCAGCCCGGATCCCGCCCTGACGAGGTGCATGGCCAGAAGATCTTCTACCGGCCCCAGACCAACGACGTGCGCGTCGAGGGGGGCACCATGGCCGACTTTCAGGAACGCGAAGTGGACAAGAAGAACCGCCAGAGCGGCGTGCTGCGCAAGTAGTCGGTGATCGGTGATCGGTAGTCGGTGATCGGTAGCCGAGTCAACGACCATGACAGAATTGCGGGGCCTTGTCGATCATCGCTTGCAGCATGCGCCCGATAGACCCACATCTACCAAGGAGCAAATCTCTGTCCGCCGCGGTGAGATAGGCGCAATCCGTGGCAGTTTCCAGCCAATGCTGCGTCTCCATTTGCTCGGCGTCAGCGTCAGTGAGTTTGCTCACAAAATGTGCTTCGTAGCGCCGCTTTCCCCAGGCTTCTGCGATCTGCGCGCCGACGGATCGTGATGACCTTCGGATTTGATCGGTGAGCGCGTACGTCTCTTCCTTTGGGAACGGCTGGGAAAGCTTGAAGATTTGATCGGACAGCGACCGCGCTGCTTGATAGACATCGAGATCTCGAAAGCTCTTCGCGTGCATGATCTCTCCGATTACGAGGATCACTGATTACCGATCACCGATCACCGATCACCGATTACCGATCACTGATTCTGCGCTGCTCCGCCTCCAGGCCTTGCGCGACGAAATCCAGCACGCGCGGCGCCATCGCGTCGAAGTACTCCCACGAATGACCGCCGGCGCGCGTCGCGAAGTCGTGCGTGTGCAAAATCCCCAGCGCGGCCAGCTTCTCGTGCAGGCGCTGGTTGCCATCCAGCCACTGCCGGTCCGCCGGATCGATGACCAACAGCATGTGCCGCGGATAGCTCAGCGGGTGCACGTGCAGCGGAACCGTGTCCTGCCGCACCGCCTCCTTGTCCGCATACATGGCGTCGATCGTCGTCCCCTCGCCGTACAGGTTCTGGTAATCGATTGCCGCCGAGATCGCGGCGACGACCGGAAACCGAGCCGGATGCTTGAGCGCAAGCCGTAGCGCGCCCTGGCCCCCCATGCTGATACCGGTCAGACCGATCCGGGGCGGCTCCGCTCCCCAGCGTTCGCGCACGAAGGGGAGCATGCATTCCAGCAGGTACTTCTCGGCCGTGATGCGTTCATCGAACTCCTGGCAGATCCGGTTCGTCCACCAGGATCGCTTGCCGTGCGGGCACACCGCGGCCAGCCCGCGCGACGCCAGCAGCTCGCCCCAGACCGCATTCCCCTTGAGCGTCTCCATGCCGACCCCGTGCAGGTGCAGCACGACAAACCGCGGCGACTCCGCCGGCTCAAAAACGTCGCACGCCTTGCCAGCCACATCGACCGTCTGCCAACTTCCCGTCATCGTTGTTTATCTCCTCTGGTTGCACTTGCTCAGGCGCCCGCCCCGTTGCGGCAGCCTTGTTTAACCGGCACCCCGATCGTGCTACGCCCTGGTTACGATCGGGATGCGCGCCAGACACCGCCACGCCATGCGTCGTCTCGGGCGCCCGCCCCGATCGTGCTACGCTTTGGTTACGATCGGGGCAGGGGTTAAACTAAACATGCGCGCCCAACGGCGCATCGGCGCCCCCCGGGCCGGTCAACCGATCAACAGGTCAACAGCTCAACTAGCAACGCACGCCCTTTTCTGTTTTACTAGGAGAGCCTACCGATACGGTACACATGTAGCCTGCCCAGGACTTGACGCATGGCCCACCCCCGCTCCTGGTCCCGCGTTCTGATGCTGGTCGCCTGTTGCGTCCTGCCGGGGTTCGCCGCCGGCCCGGACGACCCGCCGCCCGGCGGCGCCGCGCCTGCCCCGCACAGCGACCACTGGTCGTTCCAGCCGATCGTGCGTCCCCGGGTCCCCCGCGTCGAGCGGTCGGGCTGGCTGCGCAACCCGATCGACGCTTTCGTTTTGGCCAAACTGGAATCGCTCGGCATCGCCCCGTCGCCCGAAGCCGACCGGCCCACGCTGATCCGCCGCCTGAGCCTGGACCTGACGGGGCTCCTGCCCACGCCGGCCGAGGTGGACGCGTTCCTGCGCGACACGCACCCGGACGCGTACGAGCGGCTGGTGGACCGCCTGCTCGCCTCCGCGCACTTCGGCGAACGTTGGGCGCGGCACTGGCTCGATCTCGCCCGTTACGCCGATAGCGACGGGTACGAGAAGGACTCGCCCCGTCCCTATGCCTGGCTCTATCGCGACTGGGTGATCGACGCCGTCAACCGCGACCTGCCGTTCGACGAGTTCACGATCGAGCAGCTGGCGGGAGATCTGCTCCCCGAGGCGACGCTCGAGCACCATATCGCCACCGGGTTCCACCGCAACACCCTGACGAACCGCGAGGGGGGAGTGGACCAGGAGGAGTATCGCAACAAGGCGAACGCCGACCGGGTGAACACCACGGCGAGCGTCTGGCTGGGGCTCACCATGGGCTGCTGCACATGCCACGACCACAAGTACGATCCTCTGACGCAGCGCGAATACTACAGCATGTTCGCGTTCTTCAACACCGCGCAGGAATCGGACCTGCCCGCTCCGCGACCGGAGGAGCTGGCCGCGTATCAGCAGGCCAAGAAGGCGTTCGACGACGAGCACGCGCGGCTGCAGGCAGGCCGGATCGCCTACGAGAACGAAGAGCTCCCCGCTCGGCTCGCCGCGTGGCAAGACACGGGGCGGGCGCCGGCCGCCCGCTGGGACGTTCGCGACCCGGTCAGCGTCCAGGCGACCGGGGGCGCCACGCTCGTCGAGCAGCCGGACGGCTCGCTGATCGCCGCCGGCAGGAGCCCGGCCACCAGCACGTACACGCTCGAGTTCGTCACCGAGCTTCCGGGGATCACGGCGCTGCGCCTCGAGGTGTTGCCGGACGCTCGTCACCCGGCCAAGGGCCCGGGACGGGTCAAGCACGGCAACTTCGTGCTCTCGGAGTTCACCGTCGAGGCCGCGCCGGCAACGCCGCGCCCGGCCCTCGCTGCTGCTGCCGCGGGTTCGGCCGCGCCGCCCACGCCCGTGGCGGACGTCCCGCCGGCGCACTCCGCCGCGCTGCCGAACACCGCCGCGCGCGCCCGGGTTGCATTGGCGAATGCCAGCGCAGACTTTTCGCAGCAGGGCTACCCGGCCGAGGCGGCCATCGACGGCAACCCCGGCACCGGCTGGGCGGTCGCGCCGCAGGTCGGGGTCCGCCACGTAGCCGTGTTCGAAACCGCCAGCGACCTCGGCGACCCGAACGGCATCCGGCTGCTGGTCCGCATCGATCAACAACACGGCGGCGAGCACACCATCGCTCGGCTGCGCATCGCCGCGACCACCGCGCCGCGACCGATCCGGGCCGACGATATGCCCGATGAGATTGCGCAAACGCTGGCCACGCCTGCGCGCGCGCGTACGGCCGAGCAGACCACGGCGCTCGCCGCGTACTATCGCAGCATCGATCCGGAGTGGAACAAGCGGGCGGCGTCCGTCGCCGAGCACGCGAAGAAGGCGCCGGCCTCCCCCGCCACCAAGGCCATGACCCTGGCCGAAAACCCCCGTCCGCCCAAGACCCACGTCCACGTCCGGGGCGACTTCCTGCGCCCCGGCGCCGAAGTGGCGCCGGGCACTCCGGCGGTTCTGCCGCCGTTCCAGCCGCGCAGCGACCGCCCGGACCGGCTCGATCTGGCACGATGGCTGGTCGGCCCGAAGCATTCGCTTACCGCGCGGGTGACCGTGAACCGCTTCTGGCAGCACCTGTTCGGCCGCGGCCTGGTGGCCAGCGTGGAAGACTTCGGCACCCGCGGCGATCCACCATCGCACCCCGAGCTGCTCGACTGGCTCGCGAGCCAGCTCATGGCCGACGGCTGGAGCCGAAAGGCCATGATCCGGCGGATCGTCACATCGTCCACCTACCGCCAGGCGTCGCACACCCGCCCGGAGCTCGCCGAGCGCGATCCGAACAACCTCCTGTTGGCACGGCAGAACCGCTACCGGCTCGAAGCAGAGATCATCCGCGACCTGAACCTCGCCGCGAGTGGCCTGCTCAACCCGGCCATCGGCGGGCCGAGCGTCCGGCCGCCGCAACCGGCGGGGATTTCCGAGCTCACCTACGCCGGCAGCGCCAAGTGGGTCGAAAGCACCGGGGCGGACCGCTACCGCCGCGGCATGTACACCTGGTTCCAGCGCACCAGCCCGTACCCGATGCTCACCACCTTCGACGCGCCCGATTCGAACGTCAGCTGCGTGCGACGCGAGCGTTCCAACACGCCGCTCCAGGCACTCACGCTGCTGAACGACGCGGTCTTCTTCGAGGCCGCCCAGGTGCTCGGGCGGCGCATCGTCGCCGAGAGCGTCGCAACGCCCGAGGAACGCCTGCGCTACCTCTGCCGCGTGACGCTCGCGCGCGATCCGAGCGACAGCGAGGCGTCACGCCTGCGCGCGCTCTACGAGCGCGTCACCGAGCTGGCGCGTGCGCAGCCGGACGCCGCCGCGAAACTCGCCGGTAATCCCGCGCCGAACGGAGTGGACCGCGCCGAGCTTGCCGCGTGGGTCACGGTCGCTCGCGCCGTACTGAACCTGGACGAGTTCGTGACAAGAGAGTGACATGAGAGTGACACGAGCGCGGCATCGCTCGGCCCGGATTTGGTGCTCTGGACATGCTCCGAGTGTGATGCGGTTGTCATCCTGAGCGGAGCGAGGCACGAGCGCAGCGAAGGATCTATA
>JBGPMX010000009.1:0-22591 GCA_041487215.1 Planctomycetia bacterium
CATCTCAGCTACAGCTTCCGCGAGTCTCCCGATTTTGCCGACGGTGCCCCACGAAGCGCCGCGCCACAAGAAATCACGGAAGAGGAAGCGCTCGCCATGGCTCAGTCCATCGATTTCGATCACGATGGCTTCTCCAACGCCGACGACAATTGCCCGGCAATCCCGAACCCCAATCAGGCGGACTTCGACCGAGACGGACTTGGCGACGTGTGCGACGATGACATCGACGGCGACGGAGTCCTTGATTCGATTGAGAACGGTGCGCCCAATGGCGGCGACGCCAACCACGACGGCACACTTGACCGGCTCCAGGCCAATGTTGCGTCGCTGCCAAATGCCGTCGATGGCCGCTACGTGAGCATCGCGTCGCCGGTCGGGACATCGCTCACGGATGTGCGGGCCGAGTTAGATCCCTCGCCATCCGCGACCCTGCGTACTCCCGTTGGATTCTTTGCGTTCGCTGTCCACGGAGTTGCTTCCGGCGGGTCCACAACCGTGACGATGATCCTTCCGGCCGATGTCATCCCCACCACCTATTTCAAGCTCGGGCCGGAAGCGAGCGACACCGGGCCACATTTTTACGAATTCACTTTCGATGGCACGACAGGCGCAGAGATCGCAGGGAACCAGGTCACATTGCATCTGGTGGACGGCCAGCGCGGCGACGATGACTTGACGGCAAACGGGGTGATCACGGATCCCGGCGCGCCAACTGTACCTCTCAAGGCCGATCTGTCCGTTGAGATGCACGACGCAGCCGACCCTGTGAACTCGGGACAGGATCTGACCTACACGATCGTCGCGACCAATCACGGCCCCGATCCGGCCCAAGTGATGTTTCGATTCCTCGACAACGGAACGCTGCTGCCCACCAGCTTCCTCGTAACGCCCCGGCGAATACCATCGTCCAGCGGTTGTGGTGCCCTCAGGCCCCAGGACGAGCCGCTGACGCTCCTCGTTTGCGGCAGCGATGGCCCAATCCCGGCCGGTGGACAGGTGACGCTTACCGTCATAGGAAGGCCGGGCGCCGTCGGTACGATCAGCAACACAGTACGTGTGAGCAGCGATTTCCTCGACCCCAACGTCACGAACAACGAAGCCACGGAGACGACGGCGGTCCTTCCGGTGCGTGGCGCGTTCAACGTCACGAGCACGGTTGACGCCGTGGACGCCAATCCCGGTGACGGCATGTGCGCGGCGGCTGCCGGCGAATGCACCCTGCGCGCGGCCATTCAGGAGGCCAACGCTCTGAGGGGTCCGGATGTCATCACGCTGCCCGCTGCGACATACCTCCTGAGCATTGCGGGCCAGAATGAGGACAACACGGCGACCGGCGATCTGGATATCAACGACAGCCTGACGATCACCGGTGCAGGTGCGGCGAGCACGATTGTGGACGCCGCGGAGCTGGACCGTGTGTTCGACGTTCACGGACCCACCATTTTCGGCGTTCGCGGCCCGGGCGTCACTCTGCTGCAGATAAGCGGAATCACCATCCGCAACGGAAGAACGGGACCCCTTACACCTGGCTTCTTCAACCTGGGCGGCGGCATGGAGATATTCCCGGAGCACGTGAATGTGACCTTGACCGACCTCGTGATGACCGGGAATCACGCGGAACTCCAAGGGGCAGCCGGCGGCGCCATTTACAGCGTCGGGAACCTGACGCTGATCAACAGCCGGATCAGCGGCAATACGAGTCTCAATGCGGGGTCAGCGATTGACGGCGGTCTGGGCAACTTCCTGATTCAGAGCAGCATCATCAGCGACAACGTCTCACTATCCGGACGTCCCGCTCTCTCCATCGCCAGCACGTTGACCGTGATCGACACGACCATCAGCGGCAACATAGGAGGAGGCATCCACAGCTTTAATACCAACCACAATTCGGTGCTCATCGTGGAAAATAGCACGATTAGCGGAAACCAAAGCCGTAATTGTGGCGGCATCGAAAGCAGCGGGCAGACGTTCCTCACCGACGTCACGATCAGCGGCAACAGCGCCGAATTCGGCGGCGGGGGCATCTGCCAAGAGCTGGGCTCGCTAACCTTGAGGAATGTGACTCTGACTGACAATAGCGCAGGACAACTCGGCGGCGGATTGCTTACGGGCATTTACTCTGATCTTATCACGGGCGAGAACACCCTGTTTGCAAACAACACAGGCGGCAACTGTGCGGGGTCAGGGACCGTCACCTCGCTGGGACATAACCTGGACAGCGATGGAAGCTGCGGCCTCACCGGCACTGGCGATCTTGCGAACCTCGATCCGCGGCTGGGGCCGCTTCAAGACAACGGCGGTCCAACCCAGACCCATGCGCTGCTTCCCGGCAGCCCGGCGATCGACGCCGGCAGTCCCGCCGCGCCGGGCAGCGGGGGCAACGCTTGCGAAGCCGCGGACCAGCGCGGCGTCGCCCGCCCCGTCGACGGCAACGGGGACGCAACGGCTACGTGCGACATCGGCGCGTTCGAAGCGCCGACGTCGCACGGGACGCCGACGGCGCTGGACGATCAGGTGACGACGAGTAAAGACACCGCGGTAACGATCGCCGTCCTGGCAAACGACACCGATCCCGAAAACGATCCGCTGGGCCTGACCGAACTCGGTGTACCGGGTCACGGCAGCGTGCTCGACCACGGCGATGGCACCGTTACCTACACGCCAGATGCCGGCTTCACGGGCGCCGACACGTTCACCTACACCGTCAGCGATCCCGGCGGCAACTCGGATACGGCGTCGGTCAGCGTTACGGTCGTGGGCTTTGAGATCAGCCTCCTCCGGTTCACCACCGCGGCCGCGCACGGTCTGGATCAGCTCCGGGTCATGTACAAGATTAGCGGATCCGCCGCCGCGCCGTTCGAGCTAAGTGTCTACAGCTCGTCCGATGCCCGCTTCAATCCCGGCGACCTCGAGCGCGAGCCGCGGGTGTCTGTATCGGAAGCGGCGGACCTGGCCCCCGGCCGCCACACGCGGACGATCGACGGCGCGGCCTATGCCGCGTTCCTGGTCGATCTGGATGTGGCCTTCGTACTCGTAGTCGCCGACGCAGCCGGGACCATCTCGCCATCCGACCAGACAACCAAAGCGGTGAGCTTTCTCGGCATCTTCCACCCCTCCTGCCGGGAATGTGTGGCGCCCGTCTCACCCATGCCGCTCGTCATCCGCAGCCGGGACGACACCGACCGTTACGCTGATGATCCGGCGGATACGATCACGCTTTCGGGCGATGCCACGCTGACCATTTCCGGCAGCCTCAGCCCCCAACCGATCACACTGGCCTCCGAAGACATCTCGGAAGTGCGCGTGCTCGGTCTCGGTGGCGATGACCGCATTGTGGCTGACTCAACGGTTACGCGGTCGCTCGAAGTACGGGGCGGCACGGGCAACGATTCGGTCGCCGGTGGATCGGCTGATGACACGCTCCGGGGCAACGAGGGAGCCGACACGCTGGACGGCAAGGTCGGTAGCGACCTGATCGATGGGGGGGATGGCGACGATCAGCTCAAGGGTCGAGCCGGCGTCGATACGCTGCAAGGCGGTCCGGGCAACGACCTTCTGCGCGGAGGCTCGGACGCCGACCTTCTCGAAGGCGACCAGGGGGATGACGTGCTGCGCGGCGGCGGGGGGCGCAATACCCTGATGGGAGGTCAGGGAAACGACCGGCTCATGGCGCGCCTGGGCGACGACCTGTTCTTTGGCGAAGAGGGCGACGACACGCTCCAGGGCCGAGCCGGGAATGACACGCTCTTCGGCGGCTCCGGCGACGACCTCCTTATCGGCCGCGAACAGGATGACATCCTGTGCGGTTTGGACGGAAACGATTCGGTCGATGGCGGCGACGGCAATGACACCATCGGCGGAGGCTCGGGGGCCGATACGCTCAACGCCGGATCCCAGCCAGCGGACGAAACCCACTCGGACGCCACGGACATCGTCCTCGGTGGCGGGAGCGTCCTCTTCGATCCGACGGACGATTTCTGTCTTGGGTTGCTCTTGCTCACCCAGCCTTTGAAACAGGTGTGAGTCCGTGCTTACGGCCAGAGAGCAACCGCCAGCAATGCTGAGCACAATCGGTTCCGCCGGTAGATCCGCCCCCTCGCTGGCGTCGGGCTACGATCGGCCTTCCAACGGGCTGCCATGCCCCGCTGGCTCACACGCCGCGCGGCACGGCCCAGTGGCCCGCGCGGTAGTCGCGGCGCACCAGCTTCGCCGCCTCGGCGTCGTTCGCGATCGTTTCGCCGGCCGGATCGAAGTGCAACACCCGCCCCAGCCGCGCCGCGATGTTCGCCAGGTGCACCAGCGTGGCCGCCAGGTGCCCCGCCATGGCGTCCGCGTTCAGGTTCTCTTGCTCCCCGCGCACGCAATCCAGGAAGTTCTGGTGGTGCGCGTCCAGGTCGGCACCGCCGCTCTTCTCGGCAATGAGCTTGTTGCGCGGCCCGTATAGCTTCCAGCCCACGCTGTGCCCGATCACCAGCATTCCCTGGGTTCCGTAGAAGGCGGCGCCGTTCTCGTACCCCTCCTGCACGTACGGCGACCAGATGCGCTGCTCGAAGATGAGCTGCTTCTTCTGCCCCGGCTTGCCCTCGACCGGGTACTCGAACACGGCGTACTGCGTGTCCGGGAACTGCTGGTCGTCGTCGAAGAAGTACTTGCCCCCCAGGCAGCTCACCGTGCTCGGGTGCGTGGTCGCGCCCAGGCCCCAGCAGGCGACGTCGATGTCGTGCACGCCGTCGTTGCCGATGTCGCCGCAACCGAAGGCGTACCACCAGCGCCAGATGCCCGGCAGCAAGTTGGGCCGGTACGGCACCATGGGGGCGGGGCCGACCCAGAGGTCGTAGTCGAGCGACGCGGGGGGATCGGCCGGCTGCTCCTTGCCGATCGAGCCGCGCAGCTGGCTGTTCCACGCCTTCGCCACCAGAATGTCACCGATCTCGCCCCCCCGGATGCGGTCCATCGCCTCGCGCACGACGGCGGTGCTGCGGCTCTGGGTGCCCACCTGCACCCGCTTGCCGGAGTGCCGCGCGGCGTCGACTAACAGCCGCCCCTCGCGGATGTTGTGGCAGCACGGCTTCTCCACATACACGTGCTTGCCGGCGTCGAGCGCCAGGATGGCGGCCGGCGTGTGCCAGTGGTCGGGCGTGGCAATGAACACGGCGTCGACGCTCTTGTCGTCGAGCACCTGCCGCAAATCTTTGACGGCCTGCGGAGCCTTGCCGGACGCCGACGTAACGATCTCGGCCGCCGACGCCAGCCGGTTCTGGTCCACGTCGCAGACGTAAGCGACCTCGGCGTCTTTGCGTCCCGCGAGGTGCCGGACATGATGCGTGCCCATGCCGCCGGTACCGATCACGCCGAGGACGACGCGCTCCTTCGCCGCTGCTCGCACGGTGTTCGCGCCCAGCGCCCAGGCGGCGGCTCCGACCCCCGCACCCTTGAGAAAGGTCCTGCGTGCCGTTTGGTTCATCGTCAAGCTCCCGGGGCCAGAGAAACTGCCGATCCAACGCCGACCACGCGGGCAAGCTTAGTCGCGGGAGAGCCGAAAAAGCAATCACCCGCGCTGGAGGTTCGTTCCATTGGGTCCGACGGCACGGCAACGTGGGGAGAGGGGTCGGGGGTGAGGGGCAATCACGCGTGATCCCCGGCCCGCGCGGAGCCGCGCGCGCTACTTCGGGTCGATGCGCACGCCGGCCTCTTCGAGCGCCTTGAGCTGCTCGCTCTTGGCCGCGTCGCTCAGCGGGTTGCCAACAATGTAGAGACGAAGGAACGGGGCGAAGTTCTTGGCACCCGCGGCGTCGGCCTTCGCCGCGGCGACCAGCGGGGCGAGGTCCTTGATCTTGTTCCGCTCGAGGAACAGCATGCGCACCTGCGTCTGCTGCGCGAGCGGCGCAATGTCCTCGATCGCGTTGTCGCTCAGCTTGATGAGCGACAGGCCCTTGAAGCCGGTCAGCGGCGCGAGGTTCGAAACCTGGTTCTTCGCGAGGTCCAGCGAGCTGAGCCGCTCGAGCTTCGCCAGCGGCGCGATGTCGCTGAGCTTGTTCTCGGCCAGGTAGAGCGACGCCAGCTTGGTCAGACCGGCGAGCGGCTCCACGCTCGTGATCTGGTTGCCGGAGAGCTCGAGGTACTGCAGTGCCGTCAGGCCGGCGAGCGGCGTCGCGTCGGACACATGGTTATGCGACAGGTCGAGCGACTGGAGGTTGACGAGCCCCTTGATCGGCGCCAGCTCGCCCAGCTCGTTCTGCGCCAGATTGATGAGTTCAAGATTACTGCACTTGTCGAGCCCCGTGAGGTCCTTGATCCCTTTCCCTTTGGCCTCGAGCACGAAGATCTTCTTCAGGTCGTCGTCGCTCAGTTCCTTGGATGGGTCCTTCTTGTCAAACAGATAGCCGCGGATCGCTGTCTCGAGGTTTTTGTCTGGGAACGGGCCGTCGCCGCGTACCGCGCGCGGCGGGGCGAGCGAGGCCGCCAGCGTGAACAGGACGAAGGTCAACAACGAGCGAAAGGTAGGGGCCATAGCGTCTCCTTTCCGAGTCCGGGATCAATGAACGATAGCATGCGTGGCCGGATTCACCAGAATTCAGGCTGCAAGAATCCCCTGAACTCCGGCCACTTCCGCTACGCGAATGCGGCTCATACGCCGTCACTTTTCGAATGACCGGTGGCACATTGTCATCCTGAGCAGAGCGAGGAACGAGCGGAGCGAAGGATCTCGGTCGGTGAAAAGCCGTACCACGGCAAACGATCACGGCCGACTCGTTTCACTCGCTGTCCGTGGCACCCCTCAATCCTCGAAGAGTGACAATGTACTACGCAAGGATCTCGTGCACGACGTTGCCGCTCACGTCGGTCAGGCGGAAATCGCGTCCCTGGAAGCGGTAGGTCAGGCGTTCGTGATCAACGCCCAGGCAATGCAGGATCGTCGCGTTGAGATCGTGCACATGCACCGGGCTGGAGATGATGTTGTAGCTAAAGTCGTCGGTCGCGCCGTGCGTGATGCCCGCCTTGATGCCGCCCCCGGCCATCCACATGGTGAAGTTCCGCGGGTGGTGATCCCGGCCGTAGTTGTCCTTGGTCAGCGTCCCCTGGCTGTAGATGGTGCGCCCGAACTCGCCTCCCCAGATGACCAGCGTGTCGTCGAGCATGCCGCGGCGCTTGAGATCGAGCACCAGGGCGGCGGTCGGCTGGTCCATGGCTTTGGCCAGCTGCGGGAGCTGCTTGGGCAGGTTGTTGTGGTGGTCCCAGCCGCGCAGGAAGACCTGCGTGAAGGGGACGCCGCGTTCGGCCAGCCGCCGCGCCAGCAGGCAGTTGTAGGCGTAGCTGCCCGGCTGCGTCACTTCGGGGCCGTAGAGATCGAGCACGTGCTGCGGCTCGTCGGAAATATCGGTCAGCTCGGGGACGGAGGTCTGCATGTGGAACGCCATCTCGTACTGCGCGATCCGCGTGGTGATCTCCGGATCCCCCTTCACCTCGTAGCGCTGCTCGTTGAGCGCCGCGAGCGCGTCGAGCATGTGGCGGCGCACGGTCCTGTCCACGCCCGGCGGGTCGGAGAGGTAGAGCACCGGGTCCCCCTGCGAGCGCAGCGCGACCCCCTGGTGCTTGGTGGGCAGGAAGCCCGATCCCCAGAGGCGGGAAAAGAGCGCCTGCGACTGGGAGCCGCTGGCCAGCCGCGAATGCAGCACCACGAACGCGGGGAGGTTCTGGTTCGGGCTGCCGATGCCGTACGACACCCACGCACCGCAGCTCGGCCGGCCCGGCCGCTCGCTGCCGGTCTGGATAAAGGTGATCGCCGGGTCGTGGTTGATCGCCTCGGTATGGAGGCTCTTGATGATCGTGATGTCGTCGACGATCTTCGCGTGGTGCGGCAGCAGTTCGCTCAACCACGCGCCGCTCTTGCCGTGCTGCGCGAACTTGAAGAGCGAAGGCGCGACCGGGAACCGCGCCTGGCCCGACGTCATCGTGGTGATGCGCTGGCCCATGCGCACCGAATCGGGCAGGTCCTTGTCGAAGAACTCCTGCATCTTCGGCTTGGACTCGAACAGGTCGAGCTGCGAAGGGGCGTCGGCCATAAACAGCCAGATCACCCGCTTCGCGGTGGCCCGGTGGTGCAGGCCGGGGAGCATGCCGAATATCTGGCGCGCGGGGGCAGCGGGCGGCTCCGCGGCGAGCAGGCGCGGATCGAGCAGCGAACCGAGCGCGGCGGCGCCCAGCCCCGCAGCCGTGCGGCCGAAGAAGTAGCGTCGCGTTTCACGCCGAGCGTATTCCTGTCGTGGGTCCATGGTTGTCACCTCGTTCTCATCACGGCGCCTCATTGGTCCTGCTGGGCACGCGCGCGGGCGACCAGCCGATCGAATGCCGTGGCGTACTGCTGGTGCGCCGCCCGCAAGTGTGCACGGATCTCATCCACCTGATCCGGGTTGACACGCACGAGCTCGATGATGTCGCTCTCGTCCCGAGCGCGTCCCGCCGCCAGCTTCAGCTCCACCAGAAACGGCAGCGTCACGTATCGCAATCCGATCCCCGTCGCGCCCATCCGCGCCGGATGCGGGATGATCGTCGGCGCCGGGTGCGCGGCCGTCCCCGGACGCCCGCCTTCCGGCAAGATGTCCACCTGGATGTTCGTCTCTTTATGCCAGAGCCGCGGCCATCGCCCCGTCCCCACCGGGATGTCCTCAAAGCCGGCAAGCAAAGCGCCGCGCAGAAACTCCTCGATGCGGTCTGCCGGTAGGACGATGTCGATGTCCTGAGTCACCCGACCGATGTAACCGTGCCGCCATACCGCCCAGCCACCTCCGATCACAGCGCCGCAACCGAGTGAATGCATCACCCGGTCAATATCCCGCACCGCGCGACCGTAGCGACCGGGCAGGTCCTGGGGCTCGAACATCGTGCTCCTCCCAGCAAGAAGCTGGTCGGCGATCTCCAGCTGCTCGGTCAGGACATCGAGGTTGGTGCGGCTCATTCGATTACCACCTTACGGCCAACCGAGATCCTTCGCTTGGCTCGTGCCTCGCCGGCTCAGGATGACACGCTCGGCGAAGCCCCCTTCGACGATTCAACAACTCAACCATTCAACCTTGTTCGGTTACTCCTTGGTGATCGTTTCGTCCAGGTTCAGGATCAGGTTGGCGAGCATGGTGTACGCGGCGTGCTCGCTCGGGTCGAGCGACTCGTCGCGCTTCGTTTCGCCGACCGCCAGGAGCTTGAGTGCCGCGTCCTGGTGGGCGTCGTAGTAGGCGAGCTGATCCTGGCAGAGCTTCACGAGCACGGCCAACTCGCGCGACTCGGGCTGCCGCGCGGTGGCGAGGCGGAAGCCATAGCCGAGCCGCTCGTTGGGAGTGCCGCCGCCCTCTTGGATCATGCGTCGCGCGAAGCGCCGCGACGCCTCGACGAACTGCTCATCGTTCATGAGCACCAGGGCCTGGAGCGGCGTGTTGGTGCGAGCACGACGCACGACGCAGGTCTCGCGCGACGGGGCGTCGAAGGTCGTGAGCGATGGCGGCGGACTGGTGCGCTTCCAGAACGTGTACAGGCTGCGGCGGTACAGGGCATCGCCCGCGTCCCGCTTGTACTCGCGCGTGTTGCTCCCGAGGAAGCCGACCGCCTCCCAGATCCCCGGCGGCTGGTACGGCTTGACGCTGTGGCCCCCGATCCGCTCCACGAGCAGGCCGCTTACCGCCAGCGCCGTGTCGCGTACTTCTTCCGCATCGAGCCGGAACCGCGGCCCGCGTGCCAGCAGCGCGTTCTCCGGGTCCTGCTTGAGCGCGTCCGGCGTCAGGTCCGAGGATTGCCGATACACGGCCGACGTGACGATGAGCCGCACGATGTGCTTGATGTCCCATGCGTGCGGCTTGCCGGCGGCGGCCCCGCCCCCCTGCCCGCCCGCGACGGGGTTCATGAACTCGCAGGCGAGCCAGTCGAGCAGCTCCGGGTGGCTGGGCCATTCGCCCTGCGAGCCGAAGTCGTTCGCGGTCTTGACGATGCCCCGTCCGAAGAACTGCTGCCAGAAGCGGTTCACCGTCACGCGCGCGGTCAGCGGGTGCGACGGATCCGTGAGCCACCGCGCCAGCCCAATGCGGTCCGGCGCTGCGTCCTTGGGCATCGCGGGCAGGATGGACGGCACCCCGGGGCTCACCTTGTCCCCCTTCTGGTTGTAGGCGCCGCGGATGAGCAGGAAGGTGTCGCGGTGCTCCGGCATTTCGGCCATGACCATCGTGGTCGGGATAGCGGCCTCGACGGCCGCGTGCTGCTTGGCGAGTGAGTCGAACTGGGTGTGCAGCGGGGCGAACACGGACCGGGTCTTCGGGCAGACGCGCTCGAGGAAGTGATCGCGCACCAGCTTGTTCTGCTCGGCGCTGCGCGCGGCCGGCTCCAGTTTGATCGCGTCCTGGACCGGCTTGGGCAGCTCGGACTTTGCTTTCGCGCGCTCGGCCGCTTCCCAGGCGCGCTGGGATTCGAACGGCTGCGCCCCCTGCGGGGTGCGCGTCACGATCCCGGCTTTGTCCCAGTGGACGGTGCCGCCGTACTGGGTGAATGCCCAGCCGTTCAGCACGCTGCCCGGCTGCAGGCCAACGCGGGCCGCTTCGACCTCGAGCCGCACCCATGCGCCCGCCGCCGGGAGCGCGCCCATGGCCAGGTGGTTCGACGATCCGCCCGCCCCGAACGGGATGAGATCCTCGCCCCAGTACGCGCGGTGCTCCCAGCTGCCGTCGTTGAACTGGAGCATTACCGTCCTGGGCGGATTGGCGGGATCGAGGTAAACGTACGCGAACAGCCGGTCTGCCTCGCCTACCATCAGGCCAGGGCTGGCGCCGGTGAAGAAGTGCTGGCTCAGGCCGGGTGCGGTGCGGGTCGAGGACTTCTCGCCGCTCAAGACCGGGTGCTCGGGCTTCGCGACGAACTGCCACGGCGTGTCTCCCGCCGGCTGCGCGGCGGCGGGCAGCTCGTCATCGATCCATACGTATTCCCGCGGTTCGGCGGCGGCCAGCGGCGCTGATGCGTCCGGATCGGTGTAGTCGATCTTAACGAGCGCGTCGGAGATGTTGCGGCGGGCGAGAGCGATCTGTTCATCGAGCGACCGCAGCTCGGCCGCCCGTTCGGGCGTCGGGAGCTTGATGATCGGCGCCGGCGCGAACGCGTTGCCGTCCATCGCCTTGTCGGCCGCGTTGTTGAAGAACGCGAACAGCTGGTAGAACTCTTTCTGCGTCACCGGATCGAACTGGTGATCGTGGCAGACCGCGCAGCCGAGCGTGTGACCCAGGAACACGGTCGACGCGGTCTCGGTCCGATCCACGGCATATCGCACCAGCACCTCGTCGTCGATCGACCCCCCCTCGCTCGTTGAAACGTTGCAGCGGTTGAAACCGGTGGCGATCTGCTGATCGCGCGTGGCGCCGGGCAGGAGATCGCCGGCGATCTGATCGATCGTGAACTGGTCGAATCCGAGGTTGTGGTTGAAGGCCCGGATGACCCAGTCGCGATACGGCCAGAGCGATCGTTCGTTGTCGAAGTGCAGGCCGTGCGTGTCCCCGTAGCGTGCGGCATCAAGCCAGTAGCGCGCCATGTGCTCGCCGTAGCGCGGCGACGCCAGCAGGCGGTCCACGAGCTTCTCGTAGGCGTCCGGCGCGTCGTCATGCAGAAACGCGTCCAGCTCGGCCGGCGTGGGGGGCAGCCCGGTAAGATCGTAGGTAAGACGACGTACGAGCGTGAGCTCGTCGGCCGCAGCGGACGGCTGCAGGTGTTCTTCTTCAAGCTGGGCGAGCACGAAGCGATCGATCGGATTGCGCACGAACGCCTCGTGCTTCACGGCGGGCGGCGCGGGGCGGGAGGGCGCGACGAACGACCAATGTGGCCGCCACTCGGCCCCCTCGTCGACCCAGCGACAGAGCAGCTCGATCTGCTCGGGCGACAGCTTCTTGCCGCTGGACGAGGGCGGCATGCGTTCGCTGGGATCGGCGGCGGTGATGCGTGCCACCAGCGCGCTTGCGGAGCGGTTCCCCGGTACCACCGGGCGATGTCCGTTCTTGAGCTCGGCGCGTGGCCCGTCGGAGGTGTCGAGCCGCAGGCCCGCCTGGCGCTGCTTCTCGTCCGGACCGTGACACTTGAAGCAGTTATTCGAGAGAACCGGGCGGATGTCCCGGTCGAAATTCACCCGTGCCTCACCGGCCGGGGCGGCGTGCGCCGCCAGCGCAAACGCGGGGAGCAGGAGCAACGCGATCCGGGCTGGAGAAGCGCTTTTCATGGAGGGATCCTCGTAGGCGGGGCAGCCATGCCATTGTACTCGGACGTGTGGGGCAGGGGTAGGGGACGGATGGGCCCGTAGTGGCTCAGTTTGAAGAAAACCCGCCGCGTCTCCCCCTTTAGCAAGGGGGGGACGGGGGGTATCCAGCCAAACTGAGCCACTACCAATGGGCCCGGTTGTCTTTACATCGTGCTCGAGGGGGGGGTCCGCGGCTCCGCGCGACGCCGAGACTTCGGAAGTCTTCGTCTCCGCGCCCAACCGACTTCCGAAGTCTGGCATGCACGTCAGTGCCCGAGTCCGACGCGGTCCAGGGCCGCCGTCTCGATCTGACCCGAGCGCACGCTGAAGACGCCGGGGAACTCCTGGGCCGCAGCCCGGTTCGCCGCCGGGCAGTACTGTCGCGCGTTCCCCTCGATGGCCGTGACGGGGCCGATATGCGCGGCGAGGCCGGCCGAGTGCAGGAACGAGCGGCCGGGGCAGGTGAGATCCTGCACGCAAAGGAAGAGGCCGAACTTTTGCGCCGCGGCGGCCATCACGACCGCCTGCGACTGCCCTTTGCAGGCCTTGAGCGCCGCGCCCGTATAGCCTTGCGCGCGCGCGACTTGCAAGCTCTCGTAGTCGACCAGCGATTCATCGATCACCACCGGCTTGAGCTGCGCCGCCGCGTGCATCTTGTTCTCCGGGTGGGCGCGCAGGTCGCGCGCCGTCGGCTGCTCCACGTAGGCCACGCGCGCAAGCGCCTCCGGCTTCGCCTCGGCGATCTTCCGCAGCACGCCGACCAGATACTCCGCGTTCGGACACTGCTCGTTGAAGTCGAGCGAGTACACCCAGGCCGCGACCCCCCGCCGCGTCTCAACCTCCAGCGCCACGCGCTCAATGGCGAGCACCCGCCCCACGTCCCAGGCCATGTCGTTGCCGTTCAGCTTGATCTTGAGATGGGTAAGTTCGTCGCGTTCGATCCATTCGCCCAGCGCGTTGGGCAGCCCGTCTTCGATCCTCTCCCGAACGTCGCCGTCGCTGAGCGGGTCGAGCGCTCCGACCAGGTGGAACAGCGGCATGCGCGGTTTCGGTCGCCGCAGCGTGTAGCGATCCACCCACTCGCCGCGGAACTGCGCGTCGAGATACCGCTCGAGATCGGCATTCATCCACTCGGAGCCGTAACAGTCATACACGTGCCGGCCGTGCACCTTGCCGAAAGCGTCGTGGATGGCCGCGTCGAACGGGCTGGCCACGACGAGCGTGCAGAGTTTCGGGATCGGTTCCGGCAGCTCAAGGGTCTGGCTGAGCTCGCCGGCCAGTCCGAGCCAGCGCGGCTCGAGCTGGTGGGCGAGCTCGATCGGATGCGCCGTCACAGCGCTGCTCGGCAGGGCATCGGCGATGCGCGCCGCCAGCTCCCGCATCGCCCGCACCGTCTCGGCGGCCGGCACGCGCTTGGACGGGAACGACCAGGTGTTGCCCAGCGGCATCGAGCCTTCCCCCCACGCCGTGCGCCCGTCGCGCGTCTCGACGCGCACGCGCACGTCCAGCAGCTCGGCGTGCGTGGTCGCCACGCCGCCGAACTTGAGCGGTGTGCGGTACGCGTGGCGCTCGATCGAGGTCGCCACCTCACGAACCCGGATGTCGGTCGGTCGCGACGAGAGCGGGCTAGATGCCATGGTGCGTTCCTGTGATTTCCTGTGCCGCGCGGCGGCGCGCCCGCACGGTTCCGAACAGCACGATCGCGACGGTGCCGGCGAGGGTCAGCGCGCCGAGCCAATCCCCGAGCACCACGTAGAGCGAGCGGCGGCGGTCGAGCGGCACGTCGGCGACGACCACGTCTGCGGCCGCGGCCGGCGCGCTGTACGCCGATCCCGCGATCGCGACGAACCGCCCGTTCGAATCGATGACGGCCGAGGCGCGACGCGGCGGGCCGGACGCGCGCAGCCCCGTGTTCACCGCCCGCACCACCGGCCGCCGGCACTCGATCGCGCGGAAGACGCTGATCGCCAGGTGCGCGTCGAGCTCGGAAGAGTCCCCGAACCAGCCGTCGTTCGAGACATTCACCAGCATGTCGACCGGCGGGTCGCCCATGTACGCGCGCGCCGCCCCCGGCACCGTGTCCTCGAAGCAGATTAGCACGCCGAACGACGTGCCGCCCAAGCGGAACCGCACCCACTCCGAACCTGGGACCAATCCGTAGTCCGCGCTGGCGTTGGGCGTGAAGACATGCAGCCAGGGCAGCCAGCCGGCGAGCGGAAGGTACTCGCCCCACGGCACGAGCACGCGCTTGTCGTAGCGTGCGCGGAAGTCGCCGTCCGGAGTAATGAGCACGGCCGCGTTGTACATGCGGCGCCGGCCCGGCTCGATCTCCTCCGCGTTCAGGCCCATCAGCATCGGCACCCCGGCGTGCTCCGCCCAGCGCGCCAGGTCCCTCCGAACGTGAAAGGCCAGGCTGCGCACGTCATCCGGCTCCGCGCCCCCGGCGAACAACCGGGCGAGGTCCTCGTCCCGCACGTCGGGCGCGATCCGGACGAGCGGGTAACGGTACGCGGTCTCGGGCCAGATTACCAGGTCCGGCTTCTGGGCGACCGCCCGGTCGAGCAGCCTCAAGTACTGGCGATGAATGACCGGCGTCTGGTTGTCATCGATCTTCACCGTCTGCGGCACGTTGGTCTGGATGAGGGCCACGCGCGGACCCGATTCGAGGCGCGCGGCGCTAAGACGAACGGAGCCGTACGCGAGCGCAGCGCCGAGAGCAAGCGCTGCCAGCGCCGGCGGCCCGAGCACCGTCCGAACCCGGCGCAGCGGCCGCGACTCCGCGCTCGGCAGCGGCACCAAGCCGATCAGGCAGCCGTTCACGAGCGCGACCAGGAAGCTCACGCCGTACGTGCCCGCCAGATCCGCGACCTGCACCAGCACGGTCGCGCGGTACTGGGTGTGGCCCAGGAAATACCAGGGGAAGCCGGTCTGGAACCAGCCGCGCAGATATTCCAGCCCGACCCAAACGATGGGCACGGCGACCATCGTTGGCATGCGTAGCCCGCGCACGGCCGCGCGGCCCGCGGCGACGAAGCAAGGGAAGTAGAGCGAGAGGTAAAGCGCCAGCGCAAACCAGCCGTAGTAACCGGTGAGGCCCGTGTCATCCGCGTAGCGCAGCCACTGCACGGCGAGCAGTCCGAAGACGAGCCCGCCCAGCCATGCGGATAGGTAAAGCGAGACGCCGCGGCCGGGCACACGCAGGAGAAGGCCGAGCGGCACCAGCGCCACCCAGGCGGCCGCGCCCCAGCCGACCGGCGGGAAGGCCAGCCACAGCACGAGCGCCGTCGCTGGCGGCGCGACCCAGATCAGGGCACGCGCGAGCGCCGCAGCGGCCGGCATCGCGCGCGCCGCGCAAGGCGCCTCGAGATCAACGGACCGATTCATGCCGACCAGTGTAGCCGCATCCCGCTTGGCTGCATGCGCCGCTTTGCCGGCCCCGCGTCACCACTCCGGCACGAGCACGTCCACCAGATCACCTGCGCGATGCGCGTGATCGCCTTCGGGAAAGAGCACAAACGCGTTCGCCTCGCTAAGCGCACGGAGATCGGCCGACCCCTGCCAGGCCAGCGCGCGCACCTGCCTGCCGGCCGGGCTGTCCTCCCACCGAGCGGGCCAATAAGTCGGGCGATCACTGCGGTACGGCCTTGCTTCGGCCAGGGGGGCCCGTACCCAGAACGGACCGGCGTCGGCGCGGCCGGCGAGCGCGCGGATCGCGGGCGCCACGAACAGCTCGAAACACACCACGACGCTGACCGGGTTCCCCGGCAGCCCGAAGACGAGCGACGAGCGCCCCGCGCGGTGTGCGAGATGGTCGCCCTGCATGTGCGACGAAGCGGTGCCGGACACCGCGACGGACGGATGCTGCCGGGACACGCCGAACCAGATCGGTTTGCCCGGCTTGAAGTGGACTTTGTGAAAGAGCTGGCGGACGCCGAGTTCGCCGAGCACGCCGGGGACGAGATCCAGTTGTCCGGCCGAAACACCGCCGGACAACACCACGACATCGTCGCCGAGCGCGGGCTCCAGCAGCCTGCGCAGATCTTCTTGCCTGTCGCCGGCGATGCCCAGGTAGTGCGGCGTGCCGCCCGCGCGCTCGACGAGACCAGCGAGCGTGGGTCCATTCGAGTTGCGGATCCGGCCGGGGCCCGGCGGGTCCGCTCCGTCCGCGATCTCGTTGCCGGTCGCGATCACGGCTACGCGCGGCCGGGCATAGACGGCGGGCTGCACGCGACCGACGGCGGCGAGCAGCCCGGCTTCGGGGGGCCGGATCCGGGTGCCGGCACGTAGCACCGTCTGCCCGCACGTCATCTCGGTGCCCCGCCGCATGATGTTCTGACCCGGCCGGAGCCGCGGGTCGTCGATCGATACGCGAGACGGTCCATCGTGCGACGCGGTTCGCTCCTGCATCACGACCGCGTCCGCCGCGTCGGGCACAGGAGCGCCGGTCATGATCCGGATGGCCGTGCCCGGCTGGACCGAGCCGAGCGGTCCGGCGGGCGTCTGCCCGGCAAAGAGCTCCCCCAGGATACCGAGCTGGCCGCAGCCGCCGGGCAGGTCCGCGGATCGCACCGCGAAGCCGTCGACCAGCGCCTTGTCGAACGGCGGCATGTCCAGATCACTGGTGACGTCCTCGGCCAGCACCAGGCCCAGGGCGTGGGCGAGCGCGCATGGGGCGGCCGCTAGCCGCTCGCAGGCCCCCATCACAACCGTTTGCGCTTGCTGGACCGAGAGCACTTCCACACCCCTCGCTCGGCGGCTACCGCCCGATGAAGTTGCGCAGGAGCCGGATCCCGGCGTCACCCGTCAAGAAGCTCTCGGGATGGAACTGCACCCCTTCAAGCGGCCAGCTCTTGTGCCGCACCCCCATGATTTCCCGCAGCACGCCGGGGTCCTCCGTCCACGCGGTGATCCGGAAGTCGGCCGGCAGCGTGCCGTCGCGGATGATCAGGCTGTGGTAACGCGTTGCCTCGAACGGGTTGGGCAGCCCCCGGTAGACCCCTGCGCTGTCATGGTGGATAAGCGACGTCTTGCCGTGCATCACCCGCTCGGCCCGCACGACTTCCCCCCCAAACACATGGCCGATGCACTGGTGGCCGAGACAGACGCCGAGCGTCGGGATACGCGGCGCGAACGTGCGGATAACATCGTTCGAGATCCCCGCCTCGCGCGGCGTGCACGGACCGGGGGATACGATGATGTGCGACGGCGCGAGCGCCTCGATCTCCGCGACGGTCACCTTGTCATTGCGCCGCACGTCGAGCTTGATCTGCGGATCGATCTCGCCCAGGCGCTGGACCAGGTTGTACGTGAACGAGTCGTAGTTATCGATGATCAGGATCATGCAAGGGAGCCGCCCTCTTTATCCTTTGCCGGAGCGGGCTGCGCCCACTCCGGTCTTGACGCAATCAGAGCATTGTAAGCGATCGTAGCGGGTGATGTCATTGGCGCGGGGCCGCCGGTCTCAGTCACGTGCGACGGCCCCATGACGCCTGAAGCAAGTGACGCATGAGCATCACGCCGAAACTTGCCGCGCGCATGTTCAAGTCATGACCGCGGGCTGATCGATCACAAGATCATCGGAGTAGCCCAAGGCGATTCGACGCCCAGACCATAACCCATTGGAGTCCTCCACCCCGTATCACTACCCTGCGGCTTCGTTGACATCTCCGGCACCCCCCCCTAGCATTGAGTTGGATCGATCTCTTTCCCCACGCGTTCGGCGTTTTTTTCACGAGCAAGGTCTCGATGCAAACCGCACCGGCGCTCGCGGCCAACGAACCCCTCGATTTCGAGGCGTTCCGGCAGCTCGAGAACGACGAGCTGGCGGCACGCGTGCGCGCGGCCAAGCAGGAGCTGGGCGAGGACCTGCTCATCCTGGGGCACCACTACCAGCAGGACGAGGTCATCCAGTTCGCGGACCTTACGGGGGACAGCTTCCGGCTTTCCGCACTGGCGGCGCAGAACGATCGCTGCCGGTATATCGTTTTCTGCGGCGTGCACTTCATGGCCGAAACGGCGGATATCCTGGCCAACGCGAAGCACGCCGCGGCGGGCAGCCATGAGCCAGCCCATCGCGTGCAAGTCGTTCTGCCCGACCTGAGCGCCGGCTGCTCAATGGCGGACATGGCGGACATCGATCAGGTAGAGGACTGCTGGAGCCAGCTGGGTGAGGTGATGGATACCGGCGAGGTGATGCCGGTGACGTACATCAACTCGGCCGCGAACCTGAAGGCGTTCTGCGGCCGGCACGGCGGGATCGTCTGCACGAGCTCGAACGCCGCCGCCGTGCTCGAATGGTCGTTCCGGCAGCGCCGCCGGGTGCTCTTCTTTCCTGATCAGCACCTCGGCCGCAACACCGCCCGGCGGATGGGGATAGCGCTGGACGAGATGGTGCTGTGGGACCCGCGTCAACCATTAGGGGGCGCCACGGAGCACGGCATCGCGGCATCGCGCGTTCTCTTGTGGCGCGGCCACTGCAGCGTGCACGGTATGTTCCGGCCCGAGCACGTGACGGCGTTCCGGCAGAAGCACCCGGGCATCAAGATCCTGGTCCACCCGGAATGCGTCATGCCGGTCGTGGATATGGCAGACCTGGTCGGTTCCACCGAGTTCATCCTCCGCACGGTGGACCAGGCGCCGGCCGGATCGCAGTGGGCGATCGGCACCGAGCTGCACCTGGTCAACCGTCTCAAAAACCGGCACCCGGAGCAGCAGATCTATTTCCTCTCCCCCATGGTCTGCATGTGCGCGACCATGTACCGCATCGACCTGTCCCACCTGGCCTGGTCACTCGAGAACTTGCTGCGCGGCACCCCGGTGAACGTGATCCGCGTGCCGGACGACGTCGCGCACTGGGCTCGCGTGGCGCTCGAGCGCATGCTCACGGTTCGGTAAGTAGGATCGTAGAATGGGCAATTCTGTCCGTCGCAGCACACATCTCCCGCCATATCCATCGTCCCGGAATATTTCGCCCCGAACCGCATCTTATCTACGTTGGACGAATCGGATGTCATTCCTGATGGGGATGGCACAGCGCTTGCACTTATTTGCACGTTCGAGCTGGTCCTTTGTAGGACCGGCCCGATGGTCCTGGTATTCATCTGAGGAGCCGAGCAATGAAACGTATGGTCTTGGCGGGACTGGTCATCGGCACGCTCTCCGTGTTCGGCACGGTGGGCTGTGGCGAGAAGAGCAAGACTGAGAAGAAGACGACCGTCTCGACGCCCGGCGGCAGCACAACCACGACGAAGACGCTTGAAACGACCCAGAAGGGGGACAATCCGCCGCCGGCGGACGCCACGAAGTAGCAAGCGAAGAGGCATCGCATACCGCATCGCGCGAAGCACAACCACGTGGGACCCGGCTGGGCCGCGCGCACAGCCGGGCTCCTGCGCGCGGCGGTATGTTGGCGACCCGAACGCTTTCGCGGTCTTTCAGCCCTTGATCACGCCGATCGGTCGGAACCGCGCCACCTTCTTCGACAGTCCCGCCTTGTGAACGACGTCGACCACTGCGTCCACGTCCTTATAGGCGTCCGGTTGCTCCTCGGACAGCTCGTGGCGGCTGCGCGCGCGGGCGATGATGCCGATCCGCTCGAGCTCGCGATCGATTTGCCGCCCGTGCGCCTGCTTCACCGCGGCGGTGCGGCTCATGGCGCGGCCCGCCCCGTGGCAGGTGGTGCCGAACGTCTGCTCCATCGATCCGGGCTGGCCGACCAGGAGCCAGCTGGCCGTTCCCATCGAGCCCGGGATGAGCACCGGCTGGCCGACACGGCGGTACGCCGCCGGGATTTCCGCATGGCCGGGGGGAAAGGCGCGCGTGGCTCCCTTACGGTGCACGCAGACGAGAGACGTAGCGCCCGCGGCGGCGTCCGAAGCCCCTTGCCCCACCGCGTGCTCCTCGAACTTCGCGATGTTGTGCGCCACGTCGTAAATGAGTTCCATGCCGAGCTCCTGCCACGAGCGGCCGAAGACGGCTGCGAACACCTCACGCGTCTGCTGCATAAGCAGCTGGCGGTTGCACCAGGCGAAATTGGCCGCCGCGCGCATGGCGGCCAGGTAGTCACGCCCCTCGGGGCTTTCGATCGGCGCGCAGGCGAGCTGGCGGTCGGGCAGCTGGATGCCGTACTTCTCCGGGACCTTGCGCAGCCGCGCGAGCGCATCATCGCACACCTGGTAGCCGAGCCCGCGCGAGCCGGAGTGGATCATGACGACGATCTGCGACTCGAAGAGGCCAAACACCGCGGCGGCGTCGGGGTCGACCACGCGGTCCAGCACCTGGACCTCCAGGAAGTGATTGCCCGATCCGAGCGTGCCGCACTGCTCCTCGCCGCGCGCGTACGCGCGGTCGCTCACGCGGTCCGGGTCGGCACCGTCCAGCGTTCCATGGGCCTCGGTGTACTCGAGGTCGCGCTCGGTCCCCAGCCCGTGCTCGCGGACCAGGTAGCGCGGCCCCTCGGCGAGCAGCCGGGGGAGTTCCTGGCGATCGAACCGGTACTTGCCCGTGCGCCCGACGCCGCTCGGGATATTCCGGAACAGCTCGTCGACCAGCTCGCGCTGCCGATCGCGCACATCCTCGAACGTCAGGTTGGTGCGCACGACGCGCACGCCGCAGTTCGATACGATGAATCCGTTGGCGATGAAATTGTGGTCGGCGTGCTGCACCGTGAAGTCGTAAACAAGGCCCCGGTAGTCGGGCAGCGCTTGAATTGCCGCGATACGATCCCAGACCATGCCCCCGCGTCCCAACCCAGCGGCGAGCTCCTGCAGGCAGTCTGAGAATGAGGGGAACCGCTCGCCGACCCGGCATACCGTGCGCCGCCCCTCGTAGAGCGAGCGTTCGACGAAACGGCGGTTGAGGAAAGGGCCGACGAGCCTGCCGAAGATCTCGCCGCGTGGTGTGCCGGCGCTCGCCAGCGCTCTGGCGGTTGCGGCTCCTTCTTCGCGCAGCCGGATTCTCTTCTGCTTGCGCTTCAGGTACTGAAGGGCCAGCGCAGCCAGACCGGCGCGTTTCTGGTTGTACTCGTAACCCATTCGGCCCCAGAGGTTGAACAGGCTTTCCGCTCTCGGGGACAGGATCAAGCGCAGCCGCGTCGAGTGTTCGCCGTCCCGGTTGAGTTGCTCCTGCCGGCTGTCGATCGCCTGCGTCTTCACACCGAAGTCGGCGAGCCAGTCGGCAATGCATCTCAGGAACGTTCGCCCGCTGGCGACGTGCGCCGGTCGCTTCGCGAGCGAGAGGGTCGGAGCGGTGAACACGGTGCCGTGACCCGGCACGGTCGCGGGCGCCGTGAGCTCGGCACCGAACAGGGCGGCGAGAAAAAGCCGCTTATGCCAGAGGGGTGCTCGGGCCAGCCATACCGGCACGGAGTAGTCTTGTTTCGCCTTGTTACCGACCGGCGCTCCGAGGCAAGCAACGAGGAGCGCGAATGCGGTGCTCGCTACCTTGAACCACTCTTCCTCGCGTTCAAATTCGTAGTGAGCGTATCGGGTCCGGATCGCGTGCCTGCGCCGGCGCCGATAGACCTTCGAGGGGGTGACGCCGATCGCTCGGAGGTCCGCGCGGATCATTTCCAGGTCCGCCGCGTGCCCGTAGAAGTGGACCACCCCCTTGCCAATACCGCCAGCGAAATGCAGCGATCCGTCGCCGAAGATGAAGCCCAGTATCTTCGCGAGGTACGGCAGGGTAGGCGAATCATAAGCGAGGGGGAGCAACCCGCGCGCTCGCAAGTACGTAAGCGTCTGCGCCAGGCCGTTCCCCTGCGAACCTCGTTGTAGCTCCTGCCATTGGGCGGTCAGGCCGGCTTCTGACACGATCACACCCGCCGGCGGCGCTGCGTACGGCACCCCTTCGAACGGGCTGACGGCAACCCGATCGCCGACGCAGAGCTGCTCGAGTGGAATCATCCCGTCCGGCGTCCAGAACGGGTGGTCTCCTGTCGCCCGGACCTCAACCCCGGACTCGGTGACCAGCTGCAAGACCGCCGCGTGGGGGGGCTGTCCAAACCAACGGCACGCGCCCGTCGACTGGCGCTCACCGCTCGCAAGCCCGTAGCACGCGAGTTCCGAGGAGGGCCATGCCTCGGCCATCTCGCCGATGGGCCGCGTGTATCCGTGCGCGTGCAGCACGCGCGTATCGCCGGCCAAGCAGTTGATATCGTAGCCGACACCGCCGGGGGAGATGACGCCGCCGTCGCGCGGGTCGGTGGCGGCCACGCCGCCGATCGTGAAGCCGTAGCCCCAGTGGATGTCCGGCATCGCCAGGCTATAGCTGCGGATGCCCGGCAGGCACGCCACGTTCGCCACCTGCTCGGGCGCCTGGTCGTTGCGGATCTTCTCGATC
>JBGPMX010000010.1:0-21284 GCA_041487215.1 Planctomycetia bacterium
CTGCGCATGGCCAAAGGCGGGCGTGGGAGATGATGGCGCAGAGCTCATGTCGTCTCCCTGGCGCTTCTCTCCTCCGAACCTCTCCCCTCGCCCCACGCGCTGCTGCCCTCAGGGATCACGGCAGCGAGCGTGGGGAGAGGGGTTGGGGGTGAGGGGTGGTGAACCCGGGGGTGAGGGGTGGTGGCCGAGCGTGAGACGGAGATCTGGCGAGAAGCCATGTTGAACCGCCATCCCGATCGTGCTACGCCGGTCACCCGGTCACCCGGACACCCGGACAACCGGTCAACCGGATCAGCTTCGCGTGGCAGAAACATTCCCCACCTTGTTCGCTCGCTGACGACCTCTACAATGGCCTGGGGACCGTGTGCGAACATCCGAGCGGAGGACCAGCGGGCCAATGCGATTCCTCACGGCGATTCCAGTCTACAACGAGGAGAAGCACCTGGACGAGGTGGTTCGCGCGACGCGCTCCTGGAGCCCCGAAGTGCTGGTCGTCGACGATGGCTCGACTGACCAGACCCCGGCGCTGCTCGGGCGCCATCCCGGCATCCATGTCATCCGGCACGCCAAGAACGAGGGGTACGGTGTGGGATTGGCCGATGCGTTCCGCTTCGCCGTTGATCGGAAGTACGACGTGCTCGTGACGATGGACTGCGACGGGCAGCACGAGCCGAAGCGGATCCCCGAGCTCGTCGCGGCGATCGAGGCCGCGGACATCGTCTCGGGGAGCCGCTACCTCACGTGTTTCGATCTGGACTCGATCGCGCCGGAGGATCGCCGCCGCATTAACGTCGAGATCACGCAGCTCATCAACCGGCTGCTCGCCCTGCGGCTCACCGACGCGTTCTGCGGGTTCAAGGCGTACCGCACCGAGGCACTGGCCCGGATGCGGATCACGGAGCCAGGCTACGGGATGCCGCTCGAGCTTTGGGTGCAGGCGGCGCGGCTCGGCCTACGGATCCGGGAAGTTCCGGTGCCGCTCATCTACCTGGACGAGGAGCGTGCGTTCGGCGGATCGCTCGACGACGCAACACGCCGGCTCGCCTACTACCGCGAGGTGATCGACCGGGCCATGCGCGAAGCGGATGATCTTGTGGCCCCGCCTGGGCGGCATCCCCGAGCGGGCGCGCGGGCGTCCCGACCCAGACCGCGGGCGCACGCAGGCCAGGCCGGGCACCCCAAGAACAAGCAGCACGCGGGAGAGGCCCCCTGATGGCCGGCCGTTCCCTACGAGCCCCGGTGGCCAGCGGCTCGATCCTGGCCGAGCCGGATCTCGCCCGTGTCGACGCGCTCATCGACCGCAACCGCGCACTCGTCGACGCCTGGCGCTACGACTTCCAGGGCCGTTCGTCGGCGCAGCTCCGCGCCATGGCGCGATCCGCCGTGCTGGCCGCTGGGCAGAGTCGAGAGTCGAGCGTCCAGAGTCGAGAGCCAGAGCAGAGTCCAGAGACAAGAGGCGAGCATCGAGACTCACACAATCGTCCAAGCTCGGAAGCAGAACGGTTGTCACCCGATGCTGATTCTCGACGCTCGACGCTCAACGCTCGACTGTCTTCCGGACCTTTCATTGTTTCCGGTCATCAGCCGGAGCTCTTTCACCCGGGCGTGTGGGTCAAGAACTTCGCCTCGTTCGCGCTCGCCCGGCGCCGCGCAGGGGTCTCGCTCCACCTGGTCGTGGACAACGACACGGTGAAGGGGATCACGAAGCGGATCCCGACCGGCACGCCGGAGCGGCCGAGCGTCGTGCACGTGCCGCTCGATCGCTGGCGCGGCGAGGTGCCGTACGAAGAGTACGCGGTGCAGGACGAGGCGGTGTTCCGCCCGTTCGGCGCGCGGGTGACCGAGGCGGTCGCGTCGCTCGGCATCCGGCCGCTCGCCGAGCAGTTCTGGCCGATGGTGCTGGCCGAATCCGAATACACTCCCCGCCTGGGCGAGCGGATTGCGCGCGGGCGGAGGCGCTGCGAGGCGGCGTGGGGCTGCGAGAATCTCGAGCTGCCTGTGAGCCGGCTCTGCCAGACCGAGGCGTTTTACTGGTTCACTTGCCACGTGCTGGCCCAGCTGCCGCGGTTCCGTGCCGAGTACAACGGGGCGCTCGAGGCGTACCGCCTGCGCAACCACATCCGCAGCCACAACCACCCAGTCCCGGCGCTCGAGAGCGACGGCGATTGGCTGGAGGCTCCGTTCTGGGTCTGGACTGCCGCAGCGCCCGAGCGCCGCCGCCTGTTCGCCCGGCAGGCGGATCGGCACCGGCTCCTGCTCAGTGACCACGGCAAGTGGCAGGTCGAGCTGCCGCTCGGGCCCGACCGCGAGGCGTGCTGCGCGGTCGAGCAGCTGGCGGCGCTTGCCGAGCGCGGCATCAAGATCCGCACCCGTGCGCTGACGACTACGCTCTTCGCGCGGCTCTGCCTGGCCGATCTCTTCATCCACGGCTTGGGTGGGGCGCGCTACGACGAGCTCTCGGACGAGGTCATCCGCGGGTTCTTCGGGATCGCGCCGCCGGGATTCTTGACCCTCACTGGCACGCTGCACCTGCCGCTGCCGCACCGCGCCCGCGCGATCGAGCGCGTGCGGACGCTCGAGCGGCTCGTGCGCGACCTGCGCTACAACCCGGACCGGCATCTCGAGCGCGCGCCGGAGTCCGGCAGCGCTCGGGGCAGGTTGGTCCGGGAAAAGCAGGAGCTGATCCGGGCCGTGCCGCGCACGCGTGCCGAGCGACACGAGCGGTTCGAGGTGATCCGCCGCGTCAACGGCGAACTCGCCCCGCATGTCGAGCAGGCCAGCGCCCGGGCCACTCGCGAGCTCGCTGCCGCGCGTGCCGCGGTCCGGGCCGACACGATCCTCGAGGCGCGCGATTGGCCGTTCTGCGTCTATCCCGAGGAGACGCTACGCGCGTTCTTCGCGCAGGTTCTTGAGCCGGTTCTCCCGAGCGTATAACCGAGCGCGGAGGCGCATCGAAGATTCGACGTAGGTCCGCGGGAGAAGCGGTGCGGCGACCGCGCGTACGTCAGGCTTTCCAGCCTGACTGGTCACTTTGCTTGAAGGTCAGCCTGGAAAGCCTGACGTACGTAATTCGGCGGAGCTCCTTGGTTGACGACAACGGCCGCCTAGCTCCCCCTGTCACCGCGCTTGCGGCGCTTCGGCGCCGGTCCGTTGTATTCCAACGACACAATCAGCACCGGCTCGATCACGCACCACGAATTGTCCTCGCGAACCACGATAGCGACCCGAGGACCGACCGCAACGAATTCGGGGTGAATCACCGGGACAGATCGGCCATCCACCAGGCGTATCGTGAACGGCTGAAACGGTTCGCTTCGTAGGGCCTGACGCAGCGCGTTGAGGTCCATGCCTTATCCCTTGTCGCCGGCCTTTTTGAAGGCGGTGGATCAGCTCACATCCCCGCGTCGAACTTGCGCACGAGCGCTTCGTCCACCTCAACACCAATCCCCGGCCCCTCGGGCACGCGAACCCGGCCCTTCTCGATCGTGACCGTCTCGGCCAGGTACGCGCTGTCGACGAACTGGCGGCCGTTCAGGTCGCACGGCAGATCGATGCCGAAAGCGCTGAACAGGTGCACGCCGGTGGCGAGGCCGAGGTCGGTCTCGCAGAGCCCGGACCCCATGAGCCGCAGCCCCGCCGCTTCGGCGATCGCGCAGAACCAGCGGCTTGGCCATAGCCCGGCCGTGCGCTGCACTTTGGCCACGGGCAGGTCCACCGCCCCTGCCTTGATGTACTCGATGAGATCGGTCGGCGAGCAGAGCGACTCGTCGATGGCGATCGGCACCGCCCCCAGCTCGACCAGCCGCCGGAACTCGCTGGGCCGGCTCCCCTTGAGCGGCTGCTCGAAGGCGATGACGCCGAGCTGTCCCAGCCGGCGCGCCTGGCGGATCGCGTTATCGAGCCCGTAGCCCTGGTTGGCGTCGACCCAGAGCGGCGTTCCCTTTGGCACCGTGTCGTGCACCGCCGCCACCTGTGCGAAGTCCTCGTCGTCGGTCCCCAGCCCCACCTTGATCTTGAAGGCGGTGTAGCCCAGATCGAGCCCCTGCCGTGCCTGGGCCGCCGCCTCGTCGGCCGACTTCGCGGAGACGATGTAGCTGAGCCAGAGCGAGTCGAGCCGCTTGCCGCCCAGCAGCACGTAGAGCGGGACGCCGAGCGAACGCGCGAGCATGTCGTGGATCGCCACGTCGATGCCGCTCTTGGCTAGCGGCTGCCCCGTGGTAGCGCCGGGGTTGATCACCCGCTCCATCCGCGCGTGAACCGCATCCAGGTTCCACGCCGGCAGGCCGATGAGCGCCGGGGCCAGGTAATTGCGGATCGTGCTGGTGATGCTCTCCGATGTCTCGTAGCACCAGGTGGGGCAGGGGGTCACTTCGCCCCAGCCCGTTACGCCGTTCGACCCCACGACCTTGACGAGTGCACGCGGCGTCGGGGCGCCGCGCTCGGAAAAGTCGCCCCCCGCCAGGTGGAACGTCGCCCGGCACGGCAGGTTCACGACCGTCACCTCGATGGCGTCGATCGTCAGCGCGCTGAGCGGCCGAGTGCTCGGAGATCGCGCGCCGGGCCCGGCGGCTTCGATCGCGGACATCGCGCTCGGGCGCCGCGCGCCGGCCAGGTCGTACGCCGGCGCTCGCTCGCTCGCCGCGCGCGTGTCGAACCGCTCGAACGGCTCGGCGGGGACCGGCACGGGGCTCGGCTGCCTGCGGCGGACCGCCTGGCGCCACCAGCCGCGCACGCGTGCGCCGGGCGACCAGCCGAGCCCGGAGATCTCGCGCGGGATGGTGACGAACAGGAGGAAGGCGGCCAGCAGCATCGGGAAGCCGACGCAGACGAGCGGTGCGCCGATCTCGCGGTTGCGGATCAGCCAGAAGTAGGCGGCGGCCAGCGCGATGCCGCCCATCAGGCCGGAGAGCGTGAACTGGAAGCGGTCTTCGGGTTCGGACATCGTTCCCCACCGAGTGACAAGTACCGAAGCGACGCTAGTGCTAGTGCCCCGTCACTCTTCGAATGGCAGGTGAAGGCCTGTCATCCTGAGCGGAGCGAGGTACGAGCGCAGCGAAGAATCTCGCTCGTGGGCGCCCCCGGCCACCCGTCAATCGAAGAGTGACGGAGCACTAGTCCTCCAGCGACACTTCTGAACTCGGGCGAGTTCAGCTACGACGGGCGAAGGGCGAAGGCCCCCTCTATTCTCGACCCACGCTTACCGTTGCTTCGCCGCGATCGCCTGTTGGGCGGCTGAGACGATGGCGTCAGGCGTAAGGCCGTATTTCTTGAGCAGCTCTTCGGGCGCGCCCGATTCGGCGAAGCGATCGTCCAGGTTGACATAACGGATGGGGCAGGGGGCGAGCTCCGCGGCGGCCTCGGCCACCGCCGCGCCCAGCGCGCCGGCCGCCAGGTGTTCCTCGGCAATCACCAGTGCGCCGGTCTCGCGTGATGCCTGGGCGATCGCGTCCCGGTCCAGCGGCTTGACGGTGTGCATGTCGAGCACGCGAGCCCGCACGTTCTTCGCTTCGAGTGCCGCGGCCGCTTCGAGTGCCGCGGCGACCATGATGCCATTGGCGATGAGCGTGACATCCGACCCGTCGCGCAGCCGGTTGGCGCGCCCCAGCCGCAGCTCGCAGCCGTTCGGGTAAACGATCGGCACGTTCGGCCGCCCGGCGCGCAGATACACGGGCCCCGCGTGCGCGATCATCTCCATCGTCGCCCTGTGTGCCGACGGCTCGTCCGCCGGTACGACGACCGTGAAACCGGGCAGCGCGCATGCCAGCGCCACGTCCTCGATGCCCATCTGGCTGGGGCCGTCCTCGCCGATCGAGATGCCCGCATGGGTGCCCACTACCTTGACGTTCAAGTGCGGGAAAGCCACGGACATGCGGAGCTGATCATACGCGTTGCACATCACGAAGGCCGCGAAGCTGGCGAGCACCGAAACCTTGCCGCTCGCCGCCAGCCCGGCTGCCACCCCGACCAAGTTCGACTCGGCGATGCCGACGTTGAAGAAGCGGTCGGGGAACTGGGCCGCGAAGTACTCGGTGCGTGTCGAGTTGTACACGTCGCCGTCGAGGACCACCAGGTCCGGCCGCGTCTTGCCCGCCTCCGCCAGCGCCAGCCCGAAGGCGTCGCGCGTGGCCTTACCCATCTTCAACCCGATCGCGGATCCAAACGGCATAGCGTTTCCTTTAGCGCACGCGTGATAGTCCGGTTCCCCATTCCACTCGCAGTCCCCCTCACTCCCCGGGCCCCGGTGCAAAGGTGCATACGGCTTTCTGTCCTTATTTTGTGACGCTGATACCCCCCTTGTCCTCCCCTTGGCAAGGGGGGGAAGGGGGGGTATCAGCTGCCGCGGCGCGAACGTTTCGTTTGGATGCGCCGTCGCCGGTTGGCTCGCGGCCGTGGGTTCACTCGCCGATCATCTGGAGCGCCTTCTCGGCGACGTCCTTGGGCAGCACCTTGCCGTGGTAGTTGGTGTCCTTGAGCTCTTCCAGCAGCGGGATGATGCCGTGCCCCTTCTCGGTCTTCGCGATGATCGCGGTCGGCTTGTCCTTGGTTCGCCGCGCCTCGTCCAGGGCCGCCAGCACCTGGGGCACGTCGTGCCCGTTGATCTCGAGTGTGTGCCAGTGGAACGCGGACCACTTCTGGGTGAGCGGCGAGAGATCGAGTACCTTCGCGGTCGGGCCGGTCTGCTGGTAGCCGTTGCGATCGGTGATGGCCACCAGGTTGTCCAGCCTGTACTTGGCGGCCGCCATGGCCGCCTCCCATACCTGGCCCTGATCGTTCTCGCCGTCGCCGAGCATCACGTATACGCGGTAATCGCGGCGGTCGAGCCGCGCGGCCAGGGCGTGGCCGATGCCGATGCTCAGCCCCTGGCCGAGCGAACCCGTCGAGGCCTCGACGCCCGGCAAGCGCCGCATGTTCGGGTGCCCCTCGAGGCGGCTGCCCAGCTTGCGGAGCGTCAGCAGTTCCTCGCGCGGCAAGTAACCCGCCTCGGCCAGCGCCGCGTACAGCACGGGTGCCGCGTGCCCCTTGCTCAGGATGAAGCGGTCCCGGTCGGGCCAGTCGGGTAGCTTCGGGTCATAGCGCATGACGCCGCCGAAGTAGAGCGCGGAGACGATCTCGACCGCGGAGAGCGAGCTGGTGGGATGCCCCGAACCGGCTGCCGTCGTCATCGTAATAATGTCGCGGCGAAGCTGTTTCGCCCTGGACTCTACCTGGCAGACGCGATCGTTCGTCGATACGGGGGGTGCTGCCATAAGTGGGTTCTTGGCTCGTCGGAACACGTCAAACAAGGGCGAACATGCCGAGCTTTTCGGCGAACCGTGGTGACTCCTTCCCGCGGCCTTCACGCGTTCGTATCGTACTGTGGCGGTTTCCCCAACGCAAACCCGCGGCACACGCTCATGATGCTTGGCCCCGTCTTCGCGGTGGAGCTCCTCACGAGTGCCCGGCGAGGGCGCTATGTGCTGCTCCGCGTGCTGTACGCCGCGACGCTGCTCGTCACGCTCTGGATCACCTGGGACTCGTTCGGCGCGCCGAATTCGCCGCAGCAAATGGCCGAGCTGGCCACCGGGTTCTTTCACAACGTGGCCCTCGTACAGCTGGTGGCGGTGGTCGCTCTGACCCCGGTGCTCGTCGCCGGCACGATCGCCGAGGAGAAGGACCGCAGGACGCTCGAGTACCTGCTGGTCAGCGATCTCAGGAACCACGAGATCGTGCTCGGCAAGCTGGCCGCACGGCTCTTGCTGCTCGTGCTGCTCCTGGCGGTGGCCATTCCGGTGGTGGCTCTCACCATGCTGCTGGGCGGGGTGTCGCTCCAGGCCGTGTTGGCGCTCGAGGCCGTGACTGCGATGAGCCTGCTCTCGGCCGCCTGCCTCAGCGTGCTGGTGAGCGTGTATGCGCGGCGCGTGCGCGACGCGGTCATCACCGTCTTCCTGCTCGGGCTCGCCTTGCTCCTGGTCCCCTGGCTGATCAGCATCATCCTGGCGGCTGCCGGCTGGTCCGTGGTCGTCACTCGAGCCGATCGGGTCTTCGATGCACTCCGCGCGGCGAACCCGTTCGCCTGGTACGCCGCGGAGCTGATCGGCGCCAGGAGCCCGAGCTGGTGGGGCGTGGCGGAGCTGGCACGGAACCAGGCGGTCGTCGCGCTGCCCTGCGTGCTCGTCGCGGTTCTCCGGGTGCGCGCCGTGTACGTGCGGCAGACGTACGGCAAGGGCCGGCCGCCGCGCCGGGCCGCCCGTCGTTGGTGGCACCCCAGGCTGGGTGACTCGCCAATGATCTGGAAGGAGGTGGTCGTCGAAAGGGCAGCGGGCCGTGTCGCCATGCTCGTTCTCATGCTCATGGTGCTCGGTCCCGCCCTCTGGTTCGCACGCGAGATGGGCCGGGGGCGCATGAGCCGCGACGCTCTGACGCAATACGTGTTGCTGGTCGGGACAGGGACCGCTTGCCTGGGGCTGCTGGGGAGCGTGCTACGCGGCGCGGCCAGCGTGACCGGCGAACGGGAGCGCGGCACGTGGGACCTGCTGCTGTCGACGCCGCTCGAGCCGCTCGAGGTGATCCTGGGCAAGCTGGCCGGCGCGCTCTACGCCGTGCGGGGTGTGGGGCTGATCCTGGTGGTGCTCTGGTTGGGGGGCGTGGCGACGCGCGCCGTTTCGGTCGTTTCCGTGTTCATCGCTTGCGTTCAGTTGGCGGTGCTGTCGGTCTTCAGCGGGCTCTTGGGCATCACGTTCTCGCTCACGCTGCGCAGTTCGGCCTGGGCAATGGCGGCGGCGCTCGGGACGTCGCTTTTCCTGGGGGGCGGGTATCTCTTCTGCTGCGTGCCGTTCCTCCGAGGTGGTGCGGACGTGCAGATAGCGCTCGCCCCATGCGTGCCGTTTCTTCTGAGTATTCCGTTCCTTTGGGCGGATCGCTCGTTCCTCGGGCCTGGGTCGGAGCTCTTCACGGCGGTGCTTGCCGGCATGGCGTTCTATTTCGTTGGCGCGCTCGCGCTGTTCGCGATCGCCGTGGCGAGTTTCGATGATTGGACCGGGCGGGTGCAGCGCCGGCCGGATCGTGCGAGCGCGCGGCCGGGCGCTGGGCCGCGGGTCGAGAGCAGAAGCTCGCCTTGATGTTGTGCCCGGCGCGCACGCCTGCGGCTTGCGGTTAAACGATGGCATGGCGTCCGACTGCTGTCCCGGCAGATCGCCGCGGTTGTCGTTATAATGACGGGTTCTTCATCCCACCGGTCGGATGCGAGACGAATTCCTTGATTGGTCCTATCTTTGCTCGTGAGGCGATGACCGCCCCGCGGCGGTTGCGCCATTACCTCGGTCGCGCCGCGTACGGCGCCGCGCTGTTCGTCCTGATGTGGACGGCGTGGCAGGCGATCGTCGGGTTCCAGCGGGTCGAGAGCGTCGGCGACGTGGCCCGGTTCGGCGCGGTGCTGTTCCGGTTCCTGGCCCTCGTGCAGCTGTCGCTGGCGCTCTTCTTCGCACCGGTGGTTGCGGGCAGCTCGATCTCCGCCGAAAAAGACCGCCGCACCTTCGATCTCCTGCTCATGACCGACCTGACGAACACGGAAATCGTGCTGGGCAAGCTGCTGGGCAGCCTGCTGCAGATGATCGTTCTGCTCACCAGTGCGCTGCCGATCTTCGCGCTGTGCCTGCTGCTGGGGGGCGCGTCGTTCCAGCAAGTCGGGCGGGTGTTTGCCGTGACGGCCGCCGCGGCGATCGCCGGCGGGTCCGTGGGGGTGCTGGTCGCCTCGTGGCGCGACAAGACGTTCCAGACCGTGGCGCTGACGGTGCTGCTGGTCGTCGTGTACCTGGTGGCGACCGAGGCGCTCTACACGTGGCTGGGCGACTCCCGGCCGCTCGGTCTCTCGCGCGCCACGTGGCGATCGATGCTGAACCCGTTCTACGCGGTGACGTCCATCATGGAGCCGCCCGAAGCGGTGGGCGGGTGGCTCGGGGCACGCCCCGAGTGGGGTTTCATCGCGGTCATGCTCGGCGTGACCGCGCTGGTGATCGGCGTGGCGATCAGCACCCTGCGGCTCTGGAACCCGGGGGGGGGTAGGCCGACGCATGCGCGCGAGGCGATCGAGGAGATGGAGCGGCGTGCGGCGCTGCACGCGCCTCCGCAGGCCGCTCCGGAGAGCCGGCGCATCTGGGACAATCCGGTCCTCTGGCGTGAGGTGCGCACCCGCGCCTACGGCCGACGGCCGATTGTCGTCAAGCTGGCCTACGTCCTGGTCTTCGCCACACTCTGCCTCGGCTTTTACCTCACCAGCCGCGGCGACGCGCAGGTCGGCCGCATCGACCTCGCCAAGGTGCTGGTACCGGTCGTCATTACCAGCCTCATCCTGGTCAACCTACAGGCGGTCACCTCGATCACGTCCGAACGCGACGGCCGCGCGCTCGACCTGCTGCTCGTGACCGACATTACCCCGAAGGAGTTCGTGTTCGGCAAGATCTGGGGCGTGCTGTACAACACGAAGGAGATGGTGCTGCTGCCGATCGCACTGTCGCTCTGGCTGCTTGCGCGCGGCTACATGGGGTTCGAGGGGTGGTTCTACGTAGTGGGGGGCATCGTCATCCTGGTCACCTTCTCGACGACGCTGGGGCTGCACGCCGCGATGGCGTACGACAAGACGCGCTCGGCCGTGGTGAACAGCCTGGGCAACATCGTGTTCCTGTTCATTGGCATCCTGGTCTGTATCTTCCTGATCCTGGTAAGCGGCCGTTTCGAATCACAGGCCGCCAGTTTCGTCGTCTCCATCTGTGCGGGTGCGGTCGCCATGTACGCGTCGCTCGCGGTGCGCAACCAGTCGACGGCCCTGGCGCTCATGGCGTTCCTTTGCCCCTCCATGACTTGGTACGCGATGACGAACTTCCTGATGCCGAACAGCGATCCATTGATCGGCTTCCTGACCATTGTCCTGAGCTACGGGTTCGCGGTGCTGGCGATGCTGGTGCCGGCGATCAGTGAGTTCGACGTGGCGGTCGGCAGGACCGTGGCGGACGCGGGGTGATGGCTACTTGTGGTAGCCCAGGCTTTTGACGACGTCGAGCACGTCGGCGAGCGTGACGAACCGCCTCTGCTGGGCAAGCTTGAAGGCATCGATCGCTTCGGCGAGTTCGCGCACGTCGCCGCTCAGCGTCGTGCGATTCTCGGCGAACTGACGGCGTTCGACCGGGTGCGTCGTAGCGGCGCCGCCGTTGCGTCGATCCTGAAAACCGGACCCATGCTCGTGGTCCATAGCAAGCCCTCCCGAGTACAACGAAGCGAGCCAGCCAAGGTTAGGACACCGGGCCTTGCGGGGCAAACCGCCGGTGCACAAAGCCCACGCTCCATGGGCTCTGCCAATCCGTGAATCCGGCAAGGCCGGTATAATCCGCTCCAGCGGTCCGAATTACCGCGAGGGCCGAAAGCGTGAAGATCACGATCCTGGGCGACGGCGCGATGGGCACGGCCTGCTCCGTGCTGCTCGCGACCAAGCGAGAAAACGAGCTCTCCATCTGGAGCGCGTTCCCGGATTACGCTCGACAGTTCCAGGCCAGCCGGGAGAACACCCGCTTCCTGCCCGGGGTGCGGATTTCCGACGCCGTGCGGGTGACCGGGGACATCCGGGAGGCGGTCGACGGCAGCGACCTGCTGGTGGCCGCGATTCCCGCCGTGTACCTGCGCAAGACTCTGGCGGCGATCGCGCCGTCGATTCCCGCCGACACGCCGTGCGTCAGCGTGATCAAAGGGATCGAGAACGAGACGTTCAAACGCCCGAGCGAGATCGTCGCCGAGTTGCTCGGGCCGCGCGGCATTGTGGTGCTGAGCGGGCCGAGCCACGCCGAGGAGATCTCGCGGCACCTCCCCGCGACCGTGGTCGCCGCCTCGGCCGACGCCGACCAGGCGCGTCAGGTCCAGAAGCTCTTCACCACCGCGCGGTTCCGCGTCTACACGAACCCAGACACGGTCGGCGTCGAGCTGGCCGGGGCGCTGAAGAACGTCATCGCCATTGCGGCCGGCGTGTGCGACGGGCTTGGGTTCGGTGATAACGCCAAGTCCGCCCTGCTCACGCGCGGGCTGGTCGAGATCACGCGGTTCGGAGTGGCGTTGGGAGCGGACCCCGAGACATTCACCGGCCTGGCCGGCATCGGCGATCTGATCACGACCTGCATCAGCCCGCACGGCCGCAACCGCGCCGTCGGGGAAGCGCTCGGCAAGGGGCGCCGCCTCGCCGACATCCTCAGCCGCATGCAGTCGGTTGCCGAGGGGGTGTGGACGTGCCGCGCCGTGCGCGCGATCGCCGAGCAGAAGGGGATCGACATGCCGATCACCTGCGAGACGTACCGGCTGCTCTTCGAAGACAAGGACGCGCTCGAGGCGGTCAACGACCTGATGTTGCGCGATCCCAAACCGGAACGCCCATAACCGAACAAGTTCGTAGTAACCGCATTCATGCGGTGCAGGGTGACCGTGAGCGGCCGGACCGGATGACTCCCGATGAAGCTCCTGTCATGAAGGCTTCCAATTCGATCGCGTTCAAAGAATGGGCGGTGGTCTGCACGGCGCTGGGCGACGGCCTCCAGTCCATCCTCCTCCGCAAGGGGGGGATGCACGAGGGGCGGGAAGGGTTCCGGGTGGAGCACCGCGAGTTCTGGCTGTTTCCGACCTACCTGCACCAGGATCGCTCCGCACTCACGAACGAGGGGGCCCGGCTGCTCGAGCGCGTGCTCGCACGCCGGCCCGCCGAGGGCATGGTGCGTGTCGAGCACTACGCGGTTGTGGAAGAGGTGATCGAGCTCGGTGACGAACCGCAGGCGCTGCGGCTCGCCGGGCAGCACATCGGGTCCGCGGCGACGGTGAGTGCGCGGTTTCATTATCGCCGTCCCGGGCTCTCGCTGCTCGCGGTCCGGGCGTACCGGCTGGCGCGACCGCTCGAGCTGCCGCACTCGCCGCATTTTGCCGGATGCCGGACCTGGGTCGATCTGCCGACCGACTACGCGACGGACGGGGCCGAGCCGGTGCTGGGTGAGGCCGAGTTCGCGCAGCGCCTGGCCGATGTGCATGCGGCGATCCGCCCGGTGCGGCTGGCCTAAGTAGGTCCGCAGAAGGAGGTACGTCAGGCTTTCCAGCCTGACTCTGTGTACGTCAGGCCTTCCGGGCCGACTTGGTGCGGCCATCGGCCTTGTCAGGCTGGAAAGCCTGACGTACGCGCGATCGGCAGCCTAGGTTCTGCTGCGCACCTACTTAGGCTCACGCGCCCAACCACTTCACGTCGTCGACGCCGGCCCGCGCGTTTTCGAGCCGGGCGAGCACGAACAGCAGGTCGCCGATGCGATTGAGATAGACGACGAGCAGCGGCGAAACGGGCTGCTTTTCGAGCAGCTCCACAACCGATCGCTCGGCGCGTCGGCAGACCGTGCGGGCGAAGTGCAGGTGGGCAGCGCAGGGCACGCCGCCCGGCAGGATGAAGTTGCGCAGTGGGCTGAGCTCCGCCTCACACAGGTCAATCATTTCCTCGAGCCGCGCCACGTGCGACGCGTCGATGCGGTTTGTGCGCGGGCGCGTCGCGTCCGGCGTGGCGAGTTCCGCGCCGACCGTGAACAGCTCGTTCTGGAGATGCTCGAGGATCTGCTCGACGCGCGCCGAAGGCCGGCACGCCCGGACGATGCCGAGTACCGCGTTGAGCTCGTCGACCGTGCCGTAGGCCTCGACCCGGATGTCGTGCTTCTTGACACGCAGGCCGCCGAGCAGGCCGGTGTCGCCGCTGTCCCCGGTGCGTGTGTAAATCTTCACGGTTTGTGCCCTGTCGGTTCCTCGCGCTATAATGCGAGCTTAGCCGAACGAACTGTCTCTGGGTAGGCAGCGCCGCTTTGGGGTAGGAGTAGGGTGGGCTGTGCCCACCACAGGCAAGGCTGTGGTGGGCCCAGCCCACCCTTTCATGGGATTACTGTATGCCGGCGCGTTGATCGCGCGGAACCACAGCCCGAGGCAAGGATTATCCCGTTGTCCAGCGAAATGACTGGAGTCACGCGCGTGGCAAGCCTGTTCATCCATGCCGGCCGATTCGCCGCGAGTCCGCTGCGCCTTCGCTTCGCGCGCGCGCTGCTTGCACTGATTCTCGTTCCTACCGCGCTCCTGACCCTGGCGGGTTGGGGCGGATGGGCCCTGGCACGGCAGGGAGAGGCGGAGGACTCCCTCGAGAGCCGGCACCTCAAGAACATCCGGCAGCTAACCGTCGAGGGGAGCGCCGAGGCGGAGTTCAGCCGCGCGGGCGAGGCGTACTTTGCGCCGGACGGCCGGTCGATCAGCTTCCAGGCCGTACGCGGCTCGAACCCGTTCTACCAGATCTACGCGCAGGCGCTCGACGGCGGAAAACCGCGGAGGGTGAGCACGGGGCGCGGTCGCACGACCTGCTCGTTCTTCCGCCCGGACGGCAAGAAGATCCTGTTCGCGTCCAGCCACCTGGACCCGAAGGTGGCGGAGACCGAGGAGGCGGAGCGGAAGAAGCTGGCCGAGGAGGCGGCCGACCCGTCGAAACGTCGCCGCCGCTACGAGTGGGTGTTCGACGAGCACATGGACATCTTCGAGGCGGATCTTGACGGATCGCACCTGAAGCGGCTCACCGACACGCCGGGCTACGACGCCGAAGGCTCCTACGCGCCGGACGGCCGCAGCATCGTCTTCTGCTCGACGCGCGGCGGCGACCCCGATCTCTATATCATGAACGCCGACGGCTCCGGCGTGCGGCAGCTTACCCACGCACCCGGCTACGACGGCGGCCCGTTCTTCTCACCGGACGGCAAGCGCGTGATCTTCCGCTCGGATCGCAAGCAGAAGGACCTGCTCCAGATCTACGTCATCAACGCCGACGGCACGCACGAGCGCGCGCTCACGGACAACCACGGCGTGAACTGGTGCCCCTATTGGCATGCCGACGGCCGGCACATCGTTTATGCCTTCGCCGATTACTCGAACCCCACCGTGCGCCCCAATTTCGACCTCTACCTGATGGACGTCGAAGACGGCAAGACCGAGCGGATCACGTTTGCGCCCGCGGCCGACGTGCTGCCGGTCTTCAGCCCGGACGGCAAGAGGCTGATGTGGACGTCGGCGCGGCGCAACGGCACCAAGGACAGCCAGGTTTTCATCGCCGATTTCGTGCTCGACCCAAAGTGACCGGAGCGGCAACCGTGCAATGGTGGCATAACAAGGCAGGTGAGTGGATTGTCATGGCGCTACCTGCCGTGGTCGGCTTGCTGGGGCTGCTCGTGGTGATGAGCCTGGTCGTCGTTTCGACGCTGCTTCGCGGCTGCGCGTGAGCCATAGGGTATCCCGCCACCCTGCTGCGGAAAATTAGCGGACAAGCGGCCGGCCGGCGTTTACCATCCACGTCTCCCCTTCTTCTTGGGTCTTTGGACTTTCAAGTGGGTAGAATCGCGCGACGTGGGCGATCCCGACGGTACGGGTTCCTCTTCTCTGTGGCGGGTACCTAGACGTGGCGGGCGGTACTGGGTCAGTTTGGCTGATACCCCCCCTTCCCCCCCTTGCTAAGGGGGGGACAAGGGGGGGTCGTTCCTCAAACTGACCCAGTACCTGGCGGGCATTGATTTCCCGGCGGTCCGTGCAGCGGTGCCATGGGCCGAGGTTCTTCGCCTGCTCGGTTTTGTTGCCGTGCACCGCAGAGAAGACCAGTTGCGCGGCGCCTGCCCGCTTCACCCGCCGCGCCACGCGCGGAGCCGTCGCTTGCACGTTGCGGTACCGACGTCCAGCCAGGATCGAAAACCCGTTTCTGGCCATTGCGTGAGTCGTCGAACAGAGAAGAGGAACCCGTAGTCTGTCCTCCGTTACCCACTGAGATCTCCGAAGACTCAGTTATTCTTGGACGGGCCCTTACTTGTCGTCGGCGTGCTTGTACGAGACGATCTCGATCTTGAGTCGATCGAGCACACGGGCCACGGGGAGGAAGGTGACCATGGCGTCGACTCCTTCGAGACTCGAATCTCCCAGCTTGATGTGCGTCGGCGAGGCGTGGCCGCGGCCGAGCGTGCCGTCGAGCGGTATCCACTGGCCGTCGATATTCACCTCGGCCCACATGTGGTAGCCGAAGATCGCCTGGTCTTTCATGTTGGCGTACACCAGGCCCATGGCGACGCGCGAGGGGATGCCGGCCACGCGGGCGAGTGCGGCGAGCAGCACGCCGTGCTCCGTGCAGTCCCCCTCCAGGTTCCGGGCCACCTCGGCGGCGGTCGCGAACCCGACGGTGAAATTCTTCTCCGTCATGTGCTCGAACACCCACTTCTCGATCCGCCGCGCCTTGTCCCAGGTATCGGTCGCGTCGCCCACCGCCTCCTTCGCCTCGGCAATCACCTTGGGATCATCGATCTGCAGGTAGTTATTTGCGCGGAGGAACTCGTTGCCCGCGTGCGCCGGCGCCCGGTCCGCGTCCGCTTTCGGTTCCAGCGACCGGATGGTGAGCCGCCACGCCCCGTGTTCGTCCTTGGCCAACGACTGACGGTCGTCCCGCGGGAACACGTCGCCGGCATCCTCCCCCTTGAGCTCGATCCGGTAAACGACCTCGGTCGTGTCGTACGGGCGCGGGATGGTTTTGTCGCTCTTGATGAGCGTCGAGCGGCCGAAGTCCTTCGAGATCGGTCCGGCCTTCGCGAGCGCCATCTCTTTGGTGACCCGGTAGGTCGCCATGCCGCCGAGCATGTCCGTGTAGGTCTTGAGGGTCTCGCCGGACGGATCCACCCAGGCGAAGCTCTTGAGGTTGGTGAAGCCCGGAAGATCCAGCCGCACGCGCACGCGCTGAAGTGTGCGCTGGGTGCCGTCCATGAGGTTGATCTCTTCCGGCGTTTCCCCCTCGAGCGTGGTTCGTACCACCTGGTTGAGGTCGGGCATGAACGCGCGGAAATCGTGGGATTCGCCCGGCTTGACCGGGTGCTTGCGCAGGACCATGTCCTGGGCGTTTTGCCCGAGCACTTCGTCGTCCCAGGGGATCTCCTGGGTGATCTGCTTGCCCGGGGTCTCCAGGGTAAGCAGCATCTTGTTCCCCTTGAGCTCGCCGTGCGTGCGCTGCTCGACCGCGCTCAACTTGGTCCGGTTGTCGATGCGGAGCAGGTTCCCCTCAGGAGTTTCAATGCTTTGATAGTTCATTCGAAGCTCGATGGTCGTGCCGAATCGCTTCATGGACGTGACCGTCTCGACCGCGACCTGGAGCAAATCCCGGCCGTTTTCCTCGATCTTGCGCACCACCGTGTGGTTGTAGCCGATCTTGTCGGTCCCCAGGTAGAGGGCGTCCCAGGTCTCGTCGGCCGGTTTCGGCGTATCGCCGAGGCAAGCCGGTCCCCGTACAGTCAGGACAATCGCCACAGTCAGAAGGCGAAAGATCGATCGGCCCATGGTGGATCGGCACCTCCTTTGCAGCGTGATCGGAGCGTAGCGAGTTCGTCGCGCGGGCTGGATTTACGCGGCTCACAACACCCGCTGGTGCGGCCGAGCCGTCCGCTTCGGTTTTTTTAGACGGTCTGCGCGAGGACGGCAGGCTTCGCGGCAGCACGCAACCGATGGGACGGAGCACGCGTCCATATAGTATATGTAAGGCACGGCGCCGGAAAAGGGCAGCGTGCGCGAAGGGCACGGCAAGGTCGCTAAAGCTCGCAAAGCGGAACCTGGCCGGGCCCAAGGTAAAACGAAGCGGCCGGCCGGTGGCGTGCTCAGCACTCGTGGCGTATACTTCGCGAAGAAGGGGAGGTGCCATGGGTTTTTTGAAGCGTTTCTGGCGTTCGGTGACGCCCCCGGCGTGTGAAACCTACGCGCCGGCGAGCAGTTTTGACAAGCTGACGCCGGCTCAGCTGAATGCCCACCTGCACGTGGACCGCTACGGTGACTTCCTGCTCACCGAAGCGATCCGCCCGTCCTTCGACCTGAAGATCACGCCCCGCGCCGGCTACCGGCACGACCGGTTTCACGACGAAGGCATGCGGCAGGACATCCCGGTGCTGGCCGCCGCCGCGTCGCGCGACGACCTCTTCGAGCTCTTCCTGGACCTGCTGGACCCGCTCGGCGAGCAGGTGGATGTGGTTCTGGAATCGAGCCATGACCCGGACGTCGAGGGGCATGTGGACATGTACCGGGACGACATGGACCTGGTGGTCCTCAAGAGCTTGCTCTACGACTACGAAGCGCTGGTCATGAAGGACGGCTACACGGGCCTTGCCGTGCTGCGTCCGGATGTCCCGATGGAAGTGCAGTTCGACGAGCACAAGCTACTCTTTGTATACGCCAAGAATATTCGCCCCTTCGAGCGGGTGCTTCAGCGCTACGGGCTGGAGCGGGACGACGATCTGCGGCTGATCTCCGAGGGCGAACATTTGCACCTGACGGAAGAACCGTTCGCCGATCAGTTCGCGGAGATGAAGATGCGGCTCGGCGTGGAGGATTAGAAGCGTCGAGAGCCAGGCCAAGAGTCCAGAGCGGAGCGTCGCGAGCCACTGCAAGAGTCGACAGTCCAGAGCGGAGAGTCGAGAGCCAGCGAAGTGGCTCAAGACTCTCCGCTCTTTTTTTTGCGCCCGCTCGTCGGCACCTCGCGGAGGGACTTCGGAAGTCTTTCTTTGGAGTGCGGCGACCTGTCGCCGCGTTCTCCGGTTTCCGCGTCCAACAGACTTCCGAAGCCCCGCTGGACCATCTTCGCGATGAGATGCCGGCGACAACGCTCCGGACTCTTGGCTTGTGCCGGCTCCGGACTCTTCTGCTGGCTCTGGACTCTCGAGGCTCGACTCTTGCGGCGACTCTGGACTCTCGACTCTTCCGTCACAGCCTTGGGAAGCTCATTCGGGCGTAGAACAGTTTCTGGCGGTCGGCGCGCACGCGAAAATCTTCGAGCAGCGCCGCCAGATCCGGGGTGATCGGCTTGCGGTGCTTGAGCTCGCCGTTCACGCGTACGGTCACCGGCTGGTCGAAGTCGACCATCTGCGGGCTCAGCCAGAGTTCGGCCTTTTTCGGGCCGCGCAGTGAGAGCTGGATCGTGTTCGACGTGCCGGTGATCTTGGCCTCGAGCTGCGCCGGCCGCACCTTCTTGCGATCGAACACGCGCGGGTCCATCATCACCTCGGGCACGAACTCGTCCACACTCAACCAGTAGAACTCGTTGTCCGTCGGCCGCGCGCTACGGCAGGAAAAGCTCAGCGGGAACCTGGATCGGGTCTTGCGGCTCATCCAATCGAACAGGGGCAGCGTCTGGTCCGAGAAGTTCTCGTGCCCGCGCCCCTTGAACTCGGTATACACCGCGTCGTAGCCGTTCGCCATCATGCGCTCGAGCAGGGCGGTGTTGCTGGCCGGGCTCTGCCCGTTCTTCTCGCCGTCCACCACGTAGAGTGCGGCGTGCTCGGCGTTCGGCCAGTACGGCTCGCAGAAGAATTGCGGTGATCCGCAGATCGGGGCGACGCCGGCGAACAGATCCGGGTGTGCCAGGCCGATGTCCCAGGCGGCGTGCCCGCCCATCGAGTGACCGGTCAGGAAGACGCGGTCCGAGTCCACCGAGAAGCGGCGGCGTACATCGATGAGTGCGTAGAGCACGGCGTTGTGCGACTCGCTGTCGAAGCGGTAGCCGCGCGCGGGGTCCTTCACATAGGCGGGGGCGACCACGATGTAGCCGTGCCGCGAGGCCTGGTAGCCGGGCGGGGACGACCACCAGGCAATCTCCTGCTCGGGGTTCATCGCCTGCCCGTGCAGCGTGATCAGGACCGGATAGCGGTGGAACGGGTTGTACTCGGCCGGCAGCAGCACGGAGTAGGCGATGTCATCGCCCCCCGTGTGGATGGTGAGCTGCTTGGGCTTGCCCGGCTCGATGTCGTCTGTCTTGAGGACGGGCGGCATGAGTTCCAGGATGCCTGCCGCGACGTCGGCGGAGATCTCCTTGGCGCGGAGCTCGGCAACCAGCCGCTCGCGTCGCACCTCGCTCGCCTCGGCCACGCACTGCTCGATCTTGTCGCGTGCCTCCCAGAGCCGCAGCGCGCGCTCGAGTTTTGCTTCGGCAAACGCGCTGCCCGCGACCCAACCGGAGACGGCCAGTGCCAGCCGGTCTTCCGCGGCCAGCTCCGGGTTGGCCGACGCGTTCAGGAAGCTTTCGAGCCGCCCGAGGTTTTCGACGTGCAGGCAGGCGGCGATCTCCCCGAGCGGCCCGCTCAGCTTGCCGGCCAGCTCTGCGTTCTTCACCTCGCCGTAGAGTCGCTCCAGCTCGCGCTCGACCTGCTGCATGCGCTCGATCATGCCGTCGTACTGCTTGACCAGGTCGCGCACCTCGCTCAGCACCTCGGCCGCCGCGCCGTCGGTTGCGAAGTCGCGTAGCGCCTGATAGGCGAACGCGTGCTGCCCCGCCGTGCGGCGCAGCTTGATCTCCTGGAGCAGCCGCTGCGCCTTGAGCTGCTCGAGCAGCGCGGCCGCTTCCCGGACCTGCTGCTTCACGGCAGGGAATTCTTGCTCGATCGCGCGCAGCTCCTTGTCCGCCTTGGTGTACCACTCGACCGCCAGGAAGAACCGGGTGAGCCGCAGCCGGTCGTCGACATTCTTCTCGTCGATCGACCGCCGCAGCAAAGCCGCGATGGTGTCCGCCGGCACCGCGTTCGTCGCGATACTCGACTCCCAGAGCTGGCGCAGGGACTGCACGCGAATGAACTCGGGCCCGACTTCCGTGATCCCCTGCAGGATGTCCACCTGGCCGCGCAGCGGGTCGCGCACCGAGAGCGTGCGCTGGCCGAACTCATCAAACGGAGTGATCTTCACGATCGAGATCAGGTTGTCCACCCGCTCGCTCAGGTTCCGCCCGGAGAGCGGCTGAGCGATGCGGAACGGCTTGAACCCCGCGAACGGCTCGTCGGCGTCCACGTGCGAGAGCCGCTTGGTGCCGAACACGATGTGCCGCAGGCCGTCGTCGACGCGCACGATGTTGCCCTGCTGGTCCACCGTGCCGTGCACGACCGACCCGTCCTTGAGTGTAAGAGTGGCGGCCGATGCGGCAAACGCGTAGCAGGACGCGATCAGGAGGCAGGCCAGCCGCGCCACGGCGCGGCGTACCGGGCGAGCGTGCCGATGGCCGAAATGCATAGACGATCCTCGACGGGTAGCCTTATTGTGCGCCGACGACCCGGCGAGTCAAGCGGTGTCCTTTTCCTCGTCGTGCGTTCGTGATATGGTGACTCGTCCGACGTGGTTCCTCACGCAGTCTCGCGGAAATCCAACATGATCGCGGCAGCCAACCTGCACTCTCGGGCCATCCTCGCGGGAGCCGACCGGGCCCCCGCCCGCGCCATGCTCAA
>JBGPMX010000011.1:0-21175 GCA_041487215.1 Planctomycetia bacterium
CGCACGCGGCTGGCCATCTTGTGCGTCACCGTGCCGGCGACGATCATCAGGTCGGCCTGCCGCGGCGTGGCGCGGAACGCACCCGCCCCGAACCGGTCCATGTCAAAGCGGCTGGCGCCGGTCGCCATCATCTCGATGGCACAGCACGCGAGCCCGAACGTCATCGGCCAGAGGCTCGACTCGCGCGCCCAGTTGATGGCTTGCTCGAGACTCGTCGTCACCACGTTCTCTTCGAAGCGATTGTCGATCCACGCCATGTCAGCGCCTCCAGACCGCGCGGGGCCTGCCCGCGTTGATCCCCTGATCCTGTTCAAGGCACATGGGGGAGGTACCCCGAGGTGCCGACGACCGAGATCCTTCGCTGCGCTGGTGTCTCGCTCCGCTCAGGATGACAGACTTTCACCTGCCGTGCGAAGAGTTCGGGACACTAAGACGACACGGGAGGGATCGCCGGCGCCCCGGCCCATGCGTTGCCCCGCCCTGCGTCGCGCACCTCGAATTCACAGCAGGTGTGACCGTCCAGCCGGCACTGCGAGAGCTTGAGCTCCGAGTCGAGCGCCTTTTCGAACATGCGCTTCTCGATGCCGCATACCGTGCGATCCACCGCCGCCAGCTCGTGGTACGGGCAGGAATACTGCCGCAGAACCGGCAGCCGGCCCTGGGCGTCCACCTCGGCAGCGACGCCGCGTTCACTCAACAAGTCACGCAGCGCCCCCAGCCGCTCGGCCACATCTCCGCCGCGAATATCGTCGCGATACCGCTCGGCCAGCCGGTCCGCCACACGCCGCAAGACCTTCATGGCCAGCGCCCGATCATCGAGCGACTTGAGCTCCTGCCACATCGCGCGAGCCAGCTCGTCGTAGTTCTGCCCGAACGTCGACCGAGCCCGCTCGGTGGTGAAGTAATTGAACGTAGGCCTGCCCCGCCCCGCCCGGCGCTCGGAGCGCCGCACCAGCCCCTGGGCCATCAAGCGGTTGAGCCGGAGCCGCACCGCCGTCGCCGTCACGTGGGTCAGGCGGACGATCTGCCGGATCGTGAGCCCCTCGCAGCGGCGCAAGATGTCCAACAGTTTTCGGTCCCCGCTTGCTTGCATAACTCGCCTCTCCGCTGCCAGTTGAGTCCGAGCCAGCAATCCGCCCTTCGCTGCAGGTAATACTATGCCCCGTCGGCATTTTTCGCAACTAAAACTGTCAAAATTCCCCTGAGGCGACTTTTTTCTCCAAGACACTTCCTACCATTAACTTGCGACTGAGAACTCCACTCGCCTGGTGCCCGTCGGCGGCACGGGGCAGCGCCTTACCCGACGATGGCGTCCGCTTCGATCTCGATCTCCGCCGCCGTGTCGATCAACCTGCGTACCTCGACAATCGTGGTCGCCGGGCGGATCTCCCGGAACACCTCGCCGTGCACGCCGGCGACCTCCTCCCACCGCGTGATGTCGGTAACGAACATCCGCGTCCGGATGACCTGCTCGATCCGCCCGCCCAGGGCTTCGATCGCCGCCTGAATGATTGTCAGAGCGCGCCGCGTCTGCTCGGCCAGAGAAGCCGCGTAGCTCCCATCCGGCCGCACGCCGACCGTGCCGGTCACGGCGATCACGTCGCCACGCCGCACGGCGCGGCTGTACCCCATCTTCGGCTCCCATTTCGACCCCGAGCTCGCCAGCTTGACACCCGGCCGTTCGGTCACGCGGATCACCACGTCGCTTGCCATAAGAAGCTCCTTGTTTCTCTAGATCCGCATTATAAGCTGAGCCGCATGAGAATCGCGATTGCCGGGTTCATGCACGAGTCCAATACCTTCGCCCGCACCCGCACGGACCGGGCGGCGTTCGAGTCGGGAAGCCAGCGCTTCGGCGATGCGTTGGTCGCCGAGTGGAAAGACGCGCACCACGAGATGGGAGGCTTCATCGAAGGGGCGGCACGGTTCGGCTACACGCTGCACCCGACCGTAATGGCCTGGGCAACGCCGTCGGGTCCGGTAACCGATGATGTTCTCGACGAAGTCGTGCGCGGGATCGTCGCCGCGGTGCAACCGCACATCGATCGCGCGGCGGGCGATCCGTTGCGGGTCGATGGCTTGCTCCTGGCGCTCCACGGAGCGATGGTGTGCGAGGGGTATCCGGACGGGGACGGCGAGGTGCTCGCGCGTCTCCGCGCCGCGCTGGGCCCCCGGCTGCCCCTCGTGGTCACGCTCGACTTCCACGCCAACCTGTCCGCGGCGATGGTCGAGCACTCGACGGCCACGGTCTTCTACCAGACGAACCCGCACGTGGATCAGCGTGCCCGCGGGCTCGTGGCCGCATCGATCATGGCGCGGACGGTGCGCGGCGAGGTGCGTCCCACCCAGGCGTTCGCCAAGCCGGACTTGCTCATCTCCATCGCCTGCCAGAACACCAACACCGAGCCGCTGGCTCCGTTCATGGAGCAGGCGCGCGCGCTCGAGAAGCAGCCGGGGGTGCTGGCGGCGAACATCTCGGCCGGCTTCCCCTATGCGGACGTCGCCGAGATAGGCCCGTCGGTGCTCGTGGTGACCGACAACAATCCCGAGCGCGCCCAGGCGGAAGCCGACCGGCTGGCGCGCGAGCTCTGGGCGAACCGCGCGAAGCTGGTCCGGTCGCTCGCCGAGCCCTGCAGCGCCGTCACGCGTGCCATCCGGTCGGAACGTCGCCCGGTCGTGCTCGTCGACTTCGGCGATAACATCGGCGGCGGATCGCCCGGCGACGGCACGATTCTGCTCCGCGAGCTGCTCGCGCAGGGCGCGGACGGGGCGGTCGTCACCCTGTTCGATCCGGAGGCGGTCGAGCGTGCCGAGGCGGCCGGGCTCGGCGCCGCGATCGAGCTCGTGGTCGGCGGCAAGAGCGACGCGCTCCACGGAGAACCGCTCCCGGTGCGCGGCCGGGTCCGCTCCGCTCACGACGGGCACTGGATCGAAGACCAACCGCGGCACGGCGGCCGCCGCCACAACGACCAGGGCCGAACCGTGGTGCTTGAAATCCGTCGAGAGTCGAGCGTCGAGCGTCGAGCGCCGGAACGCGAGCAAGCATCGCCCCGCATCACGCTTGTGCTCAATTCGAAACGCACGCCGCCCTTCAGCCTGGGGCAACTCACCAGCCTGGGCATCGACCCGGCACGCGAAAAGATCCTGGTCGTCAAGGCAGCGATCGCGTACCGGGCCGCCTACGCGCCGATCGCCGGCGAGATCATCGAAGTGGATACGCCCGGCCTCACGGCGAACGATCCGCGCCACTTCACCTACCGCCACGTGCGCCACCCGCTGTATCCGCTCGACGATATCTAGCGCCCTTTCCCGTTCACGACGTCCCCGTGTTGCGGTCCCCTCGCCCCCGCGCTCATGGATCCTGCGGGGGGAGAGGGATAGGGTGCGGTGCGCGGCTCGCCGCGACTTGATCTTCCCGAGCCCACCGCTTCGTGTTATCACACGCGTTCGCTTGCGGCTTCTCGGAGAAAGGACGCTCCGTGCTCGCACTCCCCAAGCCATCCACCCGCCTTTTTCATGCCGCGCAGTCCAGCCTGGCGCCGATCGCGGGCGCGGCGGTACTTCTCGGGCTTGTGCTGACCGTCTGGTGCTGGGCCCGCGCGGCCTCGATGAGCGCCGACGGCGCACACTACATGGAGCTGGCCGAGCGCGCCGGGCGGATCGGACCGAGTGCCGGCATGGACTGGTATGCGGGACCCGGTTACCCCGTCGTCGTCGCAGCGCTCTACGGGCTCATCCCCGACCTGGATTTCGCCGGGCGGCTGGCGTCACTCCTCTTCGGGCTCGGCACGCTCCTGGGCGTGGGGCTGCTGGCGCGGCGGCTGTTCGATCGATCGGTCGCCGCCGCCGCCGTGGCGCTGCTGGCCGTCCACACGACGTTCGTGCGCCACGCGGCCATGGCCGAGACCGACGCGGCGTACGGCTGCTGGCTCGTCTGGTCTTGCTACCTCTTCTGGCAGCTCGCGCACACGCGAGCGCTCGCCCGGCGAGCGCTCGCGGCCGGCGCGGCGGGCGTCACTTTGGGCGCGGGGTACCTGACACGGCCCGAAGCCGTGCCGCTCGCCCTGCTGCTCGGCATCTGGTACCTGGTCACGTCGCCCCGTGCCGGACGCGCAGCGCGAGACAACGCGCGGATGGAGCAGGCGGCCTCGCGCGCCGAACGCCTCGCCTGGTGTGCGATCATCGCGATCATCGGCTCATTGATCGCGCTGCCGTACTTGCGCGCGCTGCACGACGAGCTGGGACGCTGGTGCCTGAGCGGCAAGGACCGCTCGATCGTGCTCAAACTCGTTCCCGACAAGAGGAACTACGAACGAGTGCTTGAGCTGGGCATTACCGGGGCGATCCTGCGGCACCCGTGGAGCATCGTGCACTGGCTCCCCTACCACGTGCACTGGGGAATCCCACAGCTCGTCAAAGCGCTTCACCCAATCGTTCTCTGCCTGGCAGCCAGCGGAATGCTGCTGGGCCCTAAGCCACGGGGCGCCCGCGGTGCGGTGCGGTTTCTGCTCTGGACTTCCGTGCCGTTCCTTCTGTTCTTCTTCCTGACCTTCCCGGGCAGGCGGTACTTCATGCAAACGATGCCCGCCTGGACCATCCTGGCGGCCGCCGGAGGCGTGGGGCTCGCCCGGCGGATGGCGGCACGCATCGCGCAGCGACTGCCGGGCTCGGCGCGTTCGGCGTTCACGGTAACGGCGGCGCTCCCCATCGTCTTCATGACGCTGTGCACCGTCTGCGCGAATCGGACGCCGCTCGAGGCATCGCTCCGCACCGAGCGGGCGATTGGCGAGCGCATCCTGGCCGTTGCCGGGCCGGCGCACCGCGTGCTGAGCTTCACCGTGACCGCATTCTACGCACGGGCCGAACGCGTGCCGCTCTGGGGCCCAATGCAGGGCATCGTTCGCTGCCACGGCTACGGCAAGCCTCTTACCTACGACGAGTTCCGCCGCTACGTGGCGCGGCACCGGGTCGAATACGTGGTGCTCGATCACGACCTGCGCAAGGATTGCCCCGAGTTCCTCGATCGCGTGCGCGCCGAGGACTTTGAGCTGGTCGCCGACGACATCCGGGACCATCACGGGCCTTGCTACGTCTATCGCTACCGAGGTGATCGGGCGGGCGAGCCGTTGGCAAATTGATAACCGCATTCCGCTCCGTTCGCAGGCACCCGTCGAGCTTGGGATTCTTTAGGTTCATCGCGCTTGAGCGTGCGCGGCGTAGCGAGTCCCAGAGGTACCGGTTCCTCTTCTCTGTTGTGCTAGTGTATGCGCACGCTCTTTCCGGATGAGCCCGATTTCAGTTCCCGCGGGCCCCCCCAGTGCCTACGCAAGCGGATCCACGCACACCCACGTGTTTCAGCTTCACTTAAGCAAAGTATTGCTACGTAAACGCTTCCGTCCTGGACTTGATCAATTCCGTCGAATGCCGAGAATCTCTGCCGGTCGAGCAAGGCAATGGATACGGACTCGGGGCCGCTCGATGGGACAGGGAGACGAGGCGTGGCGATCGGTCGGACACACAACGAGACGGAGAAGAAGCGCAGCGGAGGCACCGCGCCGTGGGCGGCGGCCGCTGCGCCCGTATCGCGCCACGCCGCCCGCATGCTCGCCGTCGCGGCCGCCCTGGCCATGCAGGCGGGCTGCGGCACCACGCGCTGGTCGGACACCAGCCGCACGGCCACCGAGCAATTGGTGGTATCGAACGCCGTCGACCAGGCGATCAGCCACATCGACTTCCAAGTCCTGGCCGGCAAGACTGTTTTCTTCGACGGCCAGTACCTGGACGGGGTGACCGACAAGGGCTACGTCACGAGCTCGCTGCGCCAGCAGCTGCTGGCGAACGGGTGCATGCTCCAGGACGACCGCCAGAAGGCGGACTACATCGTTGAGGCTCGTTCAGGCGCGGTGGGGACCGACCGGCATGACCTGCTGTTCGGCATCCCGCAGATGACGCTTCCCACGCTGGTGCCGGGCATGCCGGCGCAGATCCCCGAGCTCGCGGCGGCGAAGAAGACCAACCAGATCGGCGTGGCGAAGATCGCCGTGTTCGCCTACAACCGCAAGACCGGCGAGCCGGTCTGGCAGTCGGGCGTGGCGCGTGCGAGCAGTAAGGCGAAGAACCTCTGGGTGCTGGGGGCCGGTCCGATCCAGAGCGGCACGGTGCGTGACGGCATTAACTTCGCCGGGGAGTCGATCGAGCTGCCGTTGGTTCCGCTGGTCACGACCAAGCCGCCGCGCGAGCGCGAGCCGGCCGGTCAGAACATGGCGGCGATGCAACAGGCAGTCTACACCGAGCACGGCGACCTGAGCCCGGACACCCTGCTCGGCACGCGCGAGCGCCCGGGGGCCGCGTCGGTCCCGGTGCTGATCGAGGTGCTCAAGGACAAGGCCAGCGCCGCGCACTGGTCCTCGGCGGCGCTGGCAATCGCGGACATCGGGCCGGGCGCGCGCGAGGCGGTGCCGGCGCTGATTGAGGTGCTCAAAGGGCCGGACGTCTCCGCACACTGGGCCGCGGCGCACGCGCTCGGCGAGATCGGGCCGGAGGCCAAGGAGGCGGTCGGGGCGCTCATCGAGGCGATCAAGGACAAGAACACGGCCGTGCACACCAAGGCGGTGGAGGCGCTGGGCAAGATCGGCCCGAACGCGAAGGCCGCTGTCCCCGCGCTGATGGCGGCGTTGCGCGACCCGCGCGACCCGATGCGGCTGGCCGCGGCCGAAGCGCTGGGCGGCATCGCCGGGGAGGCCAAGGAGGCGGTGCCCGCCCTGGTCACCGCCATGGGCGACAAGGAGCCGACCGTGTCCGAGACGGCCATGGGCTCGCTCGGCCACATCGGGCCGGCGGCTCGCGGCGCGGTCCCGGCGCTCCTTGCCGTGGTCGGCGACACGCCGCAAATCGCCGGCGAGTCCGTGCTACTCGACTACGCGACCGAGCAGCGCCGGCTCCGCGCTATCGAGGCACTCGGCAAGATCGGCCCAGACGCCAAGCCTGCGCTGGCTCCGCTGCTCGCCGCACTCCAGGACTTCTGGCTGCGCGGGGCGGCCGCCGAGGCGCTGAGCCGCATCGGGCCCGAGGCCGTGCCGCCGCTCATGAGCGCCCTGGCGAGCGGCAGCCCGCAGGTCCGGCTCGGCGCCGCCGACGCGCTCGGCCAGATCGGGGAGCCGGCCCGGCCCGCGCTGCCGGCCCTCGGCCGCCGGCTCCAGGACTCGAGCGTGCTCGTCCGCGTGCACGTTGCCGAGGCGATCTGGGAGATCCATCAGGATCTCGCCGCCGCCCTCCCCGTACTGATCGACGCACTTAAGAACGAGGACCGGGACGTGCGCGCCCACGCCGCCGAGGCGATGGGACACATCGGGCCGGCCGCTAGCGCCGTGATTCCCGTCCTGGTCATCAGCAGCGGCGACGCCGACCCGATCGTCCGCGTGCACGCCGCCGCCGCCCTTTGGCGGATCGAGCGCCGCCCCGTCCACTCGCTGCCCACGCTGGTCGCGTCGCTCAAGAATGCGGACCCGCGCCCGCGCGACGTCGCCGTGCAGACGCTCAAGGACATGGGCCCGGACGCGCGCGCCGCCGTCCCCATCCTGGCCGATCTGATCAAGGACAAGCAGGCGCCCGAGCAGGTCCGGCAGAGCGCCGCCGATGCCCTGCGCGGCGTCGACCACGCCGCATACGCCACTCTCATGCGCGCGATCGATGCGGCAGCCGCCGCACCCAACGGCGGCTCCGCGAACGGCAGCAATCCCGCCGCACCCAAACCGGCCGATGCCGGCGCCGCTGCCGGCTCTTCCGGCGGCACCAGCGTCAGCAGCAGCAGCAGCAGCGAGAGCAGCACCAGCGCCGGACCCGCGGCCGCCGCCAATCCGACAGCGGCCGCCATCAATTTACCGTTCCTGACCAAACCGTCCGAGCACGCGACCACCCCACCGTCCGAGCCTGCCAAGCTCGGTACCGCCGCCGGGACGCCGGCGTCCAAACCGCCGACCGCCCCCCCCGCCACGCCGACGCCCACGACACAGCCGGCGCCGCATACGGCGCCGACCGCGGCAGGCGGCAAATAAGGCGGGCGGGCGTTTCGCCCGCCACCGCCTCACGCAGTTTGCAAGCCGCCTGGCACGGCGCCATGGTCACAGGGGACCGCGGAGCCGCTTCGCGTCCTGGTCATTCCTGCGGCGGCTGCGCCGGTTCTTGGCGGTCGCGCTCGACGCCCTGGAGGCGCCTGCCGATTTTTTCGAGTCCCTTGCCGACCTCCTCACGCGCCTGCTCAGCCTCGCGGTCGATTTTGTTCGTATCCACCGTGACCGGAACGGCACTCGCTCTCGCCGCGTTTTCACGCTACCATGCCCGCTCCGCCCTCGTTTCCCGGTCGTGCGCCGATCCGCACCGCGGCGTTTTACCGTCCGCCCCAAGCGGATCGGACCAGCGGACAACTTGGCACACCACCGGAGCTTGGCACCATGCAGAATTCTGGATCCGACTTCTTCCGGCTCGACGGACGCGTAGCCCTCGTGACGGGGGGCGGCCAGTCGGTAGGCGAAGGGATCTGCCAGCGGCTGGCCGCCGCCGGCGCCCGCATCGCCGTGTTCGATGTCAGCGCCGAGAACGCCAGCCGGGTGGCCAAGGACCTGGACGGGATCGCGGTTCCCGGAGACGTGACCCGCCAGGCGGACATCGACCGGGCGATGGCCGAGACCACCGCCCGGTTCGGCGCTGTGGACATTTTGGTCAACAACGCCGCCATCGTGGGCAAGACCGATACCATCGGGAACCTCACGCAGCAGGACATGGAGCGGGTGCTGGCCATCAACCTGGTGGGGCCCTTTCTGTTTTCGAAAGCGGCCGTCGCCGGCATGATCGAGCGGAAGTACGGCCGCATCGTGAACATCGCGTCCATCGCCGGCAAGGAGGGCAACCCGACCCTTATCCCGTATTCGGCGTCCAAGGCCGGGCTCATCAACATGACCAAGGCCCTGGCCAAGGAGCTGGTCGGCAAGGGGGACATCACCGTCAACGCGATCTCGCCGGCCGTCATCCGCACGAAGATGCTCGAGACGATGCCGCAGTCCACGATTGACTACATGCTGTCCAAGATCCCCATGGGACGAACCTGCAAGATCGAGGAAGTGGCGGCGCTCGTGCATTACCTGGCCTCCACCGAGGCCGGCTTCTGCACCGGGCAGTGTTACGACATCAGCGGCGGCCGCGCCACGTACTGAAACCAGATTTCAAATTTCAGATTTCAAATTTCAGATTTGAGATTCGAGATTTGAGATTGACTCCTCCGGATGAGAACCATGACCAAGAAGCTGGCCGGTCAGGTGGCGCTGGTGACGGGCGCGGGCCGCGGGCTGGGCCGGGCGATCGCCCTGCGGCTCGCCGGGCTGGGAGCCGACGTCGTCGTGCACGACCTGCGTGCCGACACCCCTCGCGACTTCGGCGAGGGCGAGTCGATCGAGGACGTGGCGGCGTCCGTGCGCGAACTCGGGCCGCGCGGCATCACGCACGTGGCCGATCTGACCGACCCTCGAGCCGCCGCGGCGATGGTGGGTGCGATCACCGCCACCTTCCCGCACATCGACATCCTGGTCTGCAACGCCGGCGGCGATATCGCCTCGGATGGCAAGAGCAAGGCGAACCCCAACGACATGTTCATTCCCGAGGCGGACCTGCACGCGGTGCTGAACCGCAACCTCATGACCACGATGAACACCTGCCGGGCCGTGGTGCCCCGCATGCTCGCGGCCGGCCCGGGGGGACGCATCGTCAACCTCGCCTCGATCGCCGGGCTGACGGGCATCGCGCGGGAGATCACCTACGGCGTCGCCAAGGCCGGCGTGGTGCAGTACACCCGCTGCCTCGCCGCTCAGCTTCGCCCGCACGGCATCCGGGTCAACGCGGTGGCACCCGGCATGATCAAGAGCGGCCGGTTCCTCGCGACCCTCCGCGCGCGCGCCGGAGCCGCCGAACTGCTCGGCGAGAAGCGGCCCCTGCTGCGGCTCGGGGAACCTGACGACGTCGCCCGCGTCGTCGAGTTCTTCGCGACCGATCTCTCCGAGTACGTCACCGGGCAGGTGCTCCGCGTCGACGGCGGTATGCAGCTGCACGCCGGCTGACCCCGCAGTCGCTCACCCAACCGAAGGAGGTCGATCCGGGGCAGGCCATCGGCTCCCCACGATCGGTTTGACTCCGGTGCGCCGAGAATCCTCTTGCGGTAGATGCCCAGGAGCGAGACAATTGGCTTACAGTCGAGGCGGCTGGCGTCGCGCCGCCGCCTCGCCCCACACCGACACCGCCGCCCGCGACAGGACGCGCCCCGCCCGCGCACAGGACACCGACCCCGAAGCTTACCCGTTGCATCAAGATGTTTTGATGGGTTAGATTACGGAAAGTCCAGGAACGGAGCGTCCGGAACCGGGCGAGGCGACACGAGCGTGCGGCCCGAGCGCCGTCGCGACCGGGTTTGGATCAGGGAGCCTCGCAACGAGGAGTCGAAGCCATGACGTCAAAGTTTGCCTGGTGCGGAGTCTTGGCAATCCTGGCGGCAGCGGCCACGGCGCGCGGCGGCGCCGAGGTGACCCCCGCGGCGGCGCAGCCGGCCATCGATCCGGCGAGCGTGCAGTCGGTCACCATCGCGCCGGACGCGGTGACGCTACGCGGCAGCGACAGCGTGCAGCAGCTCATCGTTACCGGCCAGCTCAACGGCAACACGCCGCGCGACCTGACGCAGCACGCGACCTACCAGACCTCCAACGAGAAGATCGTGCGCGCCGACGCCGGCGGCGCGCTCTATCCCGTCAGCGACGGCACGGCCGAGGTCACGGCCACGTTCGGCGCGAAAACGGTGAAGGTCCCGGTGACGGTCACCAACACCGCGCAGGAGCTGCCCATCAACTTCCCGAACCAGATTGTCCCGCTCTTCACCAAGCTCGGGTGCAACTCGGGCGGCTGCCACGGCAAGGCAAGCGGCCAGAACGGCTTCAGGCTCTCGCTGCTCGGTTTCGAGCCGAACGTGGACTTCGAGGCCCTGGTCAAGGAGGCGCGCGGGCGCCGCGTATTTCCCGCCGCCCCCGAACGCAGCCTGGTCCTGCTCAAGGCCACCGCCACGGTGCCGCACGGCGGCGGCAAACGCATGGAGCTCAGCTCCCACGAGTACAAGCTGATCAAGCGGTGGATCTCGGCGGGCATGCCCTACGGCAAGCCGGACGATCCGGTCGTTACCCAAATCGTGGTGAACCCACCGCAGCGCATCCTGGCACGGGGCACCGAGCAGCAGGTGACCGTCACCGCGCACTACAGCGACGGCTCGACCGAGGACGTGACGCGGCACACGCAGTACGAATCGAACGAGACCGAGGTCGCGGTGGTGGACAACGGCGGCATCGTGCGCACGCTGGACATGAGCGGCGAGGCGGCGATCATGGCACGCTACCAGGGCAACGTCGCCGTGTTCCGCGCCACCGTGCCGCTCGGCGTGCCGATCGCCAAGTTCCCCGACTTCCCGGCGAACAACTTCATCGACGAGCACACTCTGGCCAAGTGGAAGCAGCTGGGCATCGTCCCCTCGGACCTCTGCCAGGACAACGAGTTCATCCGTCGCGCCTGGCTGGACATCTGCGGCACGCTGCCCGCACCCGCCGAGGTGCAGGCCTTCGTGGCCGACACCGCCCCCGACAAACGCGCCCGCCTGGTCGATCAGCTGGTCGATCGTGAGGAGTACGCCGACTTCTTCACGCTCAAGTGGGCGGACGTGCTCCGCGTGAAGCGGCGCGGCAACGCCAACCTGCGGCGCAGCACCTATGGGTTCAGCCGCTGGATCCATGACCAGCTCGTGCAGGACAGGCCGTACGACGAGTTCGTGCGCGAGATCCTGGCCGCACAAGGGGACGTGAGCACCAACCCGACCGTCGCCTGGTACCGCGAGATCAAGACGCCCGAGGCAGCCGTGGATGACACCGCGCAGGTCTTCCTCGGCCTGCGCATCCAGTGCGCCCGCTGCCACCACCACCCGTTCGAAAAGTGGAGCCAGGACGACTACTATGGCTTCGCCGCGTTCTTCGCCCGCGTCGGCCGCAAGCCGAGCCTGGACGGCATCCCGGAGGAGCAGCGCATCTTCGCCAACCGGAGCGGCGAAGTGAACAATCCGAAGACGGGCAAGGCCATGAAGCCCAAGGGCCTGGACGGGCCCGAGCTCGACGTTCCCTCCGATCAGGACCGCCGCCAGTACCTGGCGGACTGGCTGGACGACACCAGCAACCCGTTCTTCGCCCGCGCCGTCGTGAACCGCATGTGGGCCCACTTTTTCAGCCGCGGCATGGTGTCGCCCGAGGACGACATGCGGGTCACCAACCCGCCCTCAAACCCCGAACTGCTCGACGCCCTGGCCAAGGACTTCATCGCCAAGAAGTACAGCCTCAAGCACCTGGTGCGTACGATCTGCACCAGTCGCACCTACCAGCTCAGCTCGATACCGAACGACTACAACAAGAGCGACAAGCAGAACTACGCGCGGTATTACCCGAAGCGCATGCAGGCCGAGGTCATGCACGACGCGCTCGTCCGGGTGACCGGCTCGCCCACGGCGTTCGGCGGGCTGCCGGCCGGCACGCGCGCCATCCAGCTGCCCGATGAATCGTCGGCCACCTACTTCCTCACCGTGTTCGGTAAGCCGCAGCGCGAGAGCGCGTGCGAGTGCGAGCGGGTCGGGCAGGCCAACCTGGCCCAGAGCCTGCATTTGCTGAACTCGAACGAGATCCAACAGAAGATCTCGGCCGGCAGCCGCATCGCCGAGTGGATCAAGGACACCGCGAAAACCGACAACCAGAAGATGGAAGAGCTCTGGCTCGCCTGCTACGCGCGCACGCCGAGCCCGGACGAGATGGGCCTGGCCATCAAGCACATCGAGGCGAAGAAGGACAAAAAGAAAGAGGCCTACGAGGACATCATGTGGGCGCTCATCAACACGAAGGAGTTCCTGTTCAACGATTGAGACGAGCCGCTAGCCTTACGGGCTTTTTCACGGGCAGCGCCTTCACGGGCGCTGCCCGTTTTGTTTGCGCCGCGATCGTTCACGCTTGAGCGTGTCCCCAACAGGTCTGGCCCGCCACTCCGTGGCGGTTCGCTGATCCGCGACGTGGAAGCGCGAACGCCAGTGCACGGCCGACGCATGGCGCGCGCGGCGTGGCAAGATCTCCTACATCGCTGCTCTCGCGGCGGGTGCAGGCCGCTCCCTCAATTCAGGAAACACGCCGAGCGCGGCGCGTGACCGAGCACGGCGAAGTAGTTGGGGAGCTTGATGCGAGGATCGAGCGGACCGACCGGCACAGACCGCCGCGGGGACCGGGCGGGACGCGAGGATTGCTGCTCGGCGAGAATCGCCAGGGCAACCACACAGGACAGGCCGGCCACCAGCACTTTTACGAAGTTCATTGAAAGCGTCCTTGCCACGAGGAACGAAGCCCGGGCCATCCCGGCCGCCGGGCGTTCATCGGTACCTGGGGACAAAGGGGGCTATATATAAGCGGCCCACCGCACCAGTTCTAGTCCAAAAACTAGTTGTCATCCTGAGACTTGGGCGATGTGATCTCCCTGACTCGTACCCGGATCCTTCGCTGCGCTCGTGCCTCGCTCCGCTCAGGATGACAGAGCCGGCGCGGCCGGGTGGATAGGAAGACTTCCGAAGTCTTCCACTCGCCGCCTAGACTTCGGAAGTCTTTTCCCGGGGACAGAGGCGACCGAAAGACTTCGGAAGTCGGTGGGCGCGAGACAAAGACTTCCGAAACCTCTATCGGTTAGCGGGCCGCTTCCGGCACGGCGATCACGTACGCGTTGTTGTTGGCGCAGGCGATTGCCAGCAGCGCGCCGTCCGGACTGTACGCGACGTTGTAGATTCCGACCGGTCCGTTCCCGGCGCCGGTCATCTTGGTCGAGTACACCTTGTTGCCAGTCGCCACTTCCCAGATCGACACGTCGCCGGTGTAGTCGCCGGTCGCGATGTGCTTGCCGCTGGGCGAGAACTGGACGCTGTAGACCCAGCCGGCGTGCCCGGAAATGGTGCGGGCTTCGGTGCCCGCCGCCACGTTCCAGATCTTGACCGTCTTGTCCGCGCCGGCCGAGGCGATCAGCGTGCCATCCGGGCTGACCGCCACCGAGTACACGTGGTCCGCGTGGCCGGCGAACTTCTTCACCTCGGCGCCGTCCGCCACGTTGAAGATCTTCACGATCTTGTCCTGGCCTCCGGTCACGAGCTGCTGGCCGTTGGGCGTGCCGACCACCGCGTACACCGCGCCCGCGGCGTCGGCGTTGATCTGGCGCGCCTGGTTGCCTGCGGCGACGTTCCAGATGCGCACGGTCTTGTCGTAGCTGGCCGACACGATCGTCTGGCTGTCCGGGCTGATCGCCACCGCGTCCACGATATCGCCGTGCCCCGCGAAGTTCTTCGGCACCGGCGAGGCCAGCGCGAACTGCTTGACCAGCTTGTCCTCGACCGCGGCGTAGATGGTGAGGTTGTCGAGTGCCAGCGCCAGGCCCGCCACCGGCGCCCCCGCCGCGAACACCTGGATGGGCGGGCCGCCAGCAACGTCCCAGACGATCACCTGCTGGTCGGCACCCGCCGAAACGACCTGCTTGTTATCGGCCGTGAACCGGACGGACGCGACCGCGTCGCTGTGTCCAGTGAAGGTCTGGAGCAGCTTGCCGTCCCCCCCGTTCCAGATCCGCACGGTCTTGTCCGCCCCCCCGGATGCGATAAGCGCCCCGTTGCCACTGAACGCCACCGCCCGGACCGGGCCCGTGTGCCCCTCCTGGATGCGCACCTGGCTGCCGTCCCCGGTGTTCCAGATCCGCACCGTCTTGTCGTCGGAGCCGGAAACGATCTGGGAGCCCTGCGGGTGAAACGCGATCGCACGGGCGGGGCCGGTATGCCCGGCGACGCGCCGTAGCGCCGCGACGGTCCAGACCTTGAGCAGCTTGTCCTCACCGGCCGAGATCACGCTGCGGTTATCGGGGTGGAAGACCACGCCGCGCACCGCCATGGCGTGCCCGCGGAACGTCTCGAGGTGCGCGCCGGTCGCGGCCTCCCAGACCCGGACCGTCTGGTCCGCAGCCGCGGAAGCCAGCCGCTGCCCGTCGTTGCTCCACGCCACCGACCGCACCGGCTGATCGTGGGCGGCGATCGACTGCACCGGCTTGCCGTCGGCGACGGACCAGATGCGCACGGTCTTGTCGGCGGACCCGCTGGCAATGCGGCCGCCGTCGCGCGTCGCCGCGACGCAGAGCACCGCCGCCTCGTGCCCCTCGAAGACGCGCACCGGCTTGCCGTCCGCCGGGTTCCACTGCCGGATGGTCTTGTCCTCGCCGGCCGAAACGATCTGGCCATTGGCGACGAACGCGACCGAGTGCACGGCGCCGGAGTGGCCGGCGAACACGTAGAGCGCGGCCGGCTCCCAGACCTGCACCGTCTTGTCCGCGCTGGCCGACAGCACCGTCTTGTTGTCGTTGCGGATGGCGACGGCGAGCACCGGGCCCTTGTGATCGGCGAACCCCTGCAACTCCCTGCCGCTCGCGATGTCCCACAGCCTGACGTGGTTGTCGGCGCCGGCCGACGCCAGGCGCGTGTTGTCCGGGCTGACGGCCAGGAACTGCACCGGGCCCAAGTGGCCCACGAGCACCGGGCCGGCCTTGAGGTCGGCCAGCGTGAAGAAGCGGATCGCCTTGTCCGCGCCTCCGGCGATGATCCGTGTGCCGTCGCGCGTCAAGGTCAGCGCGGTGATCGCCGCACCGACCGGCTCGCTGGCCCGCACGGCGGCCCCGTCCGCGCTATTCCAGACACGGATGACGCCGTCGTCGCCCGATGCGACGATCTGGTCCCCCTTGGGCGTGTAGGCAAGCCCGCGCGCGGGGCCGCCCGAGCCACCGAGCGTCCGCAGTTCGCCGGCGACCGCAAACTGCTTGAGCGTCTTGTCGGCGCTCGCCGACACCACGCTCTTGTTGTCGGCCAGGAACACGACGCCGAGCACCGCGCCCGCCTGCGCAAAGGCCTGCCGCTCGATGCCGCTCGCCGTGTCCCAGACGCGGGTCTGGTTGTCCGCGCCGCCGGATACGACGGAGCGACCGTCACCGCTGAACCGGACGGCATTGACCTGCGCCGCGTGCCCGGCGAAGGTGCGGATGGCCATGCCGTCCGCGTAGTTCCAGAGCTTGACGTTCTTGTCCGCCCCGCCCGTGAGCAGCTGGCTGCCGTCGGCATTGAGCGCGATGCTGGTGACCGCGCCCCCGCCGTGCGCCAGCGGGCGCACGACGTTGCCGGAGGCGATGTCGATGATCCGCGCGTTGCCGTCGCCGCAGGCCGAGACGAGCTGCGCGGCGCCGGGGTGAAACAGCACCGCCGTGACGGCTCCGCCGTGGCCGGCGAACGCCTTCGCTTCGGCCCCGGTCGCCACGGTGTACAGCTTGAGCGAGTTGTCCGCCGCTCCGGCCGCCACCTGCTCGGCGTTCGGGCTGAACGCGACCGAGAGCACGCTCGCCGGCAAATTCTCGATCGCCTTCACCACGGCGCCATCGGCCACATTCCAGATGCGCACGGACTTGTCAGCGCCGCCGGAGACCAGCTTCGTGCCGTCCCGGCTGAATGCGACCGCGAGTACCTGCCCCTTGTGTCCGGCGAGCGCCCGCACCATCTGGCCGTTGGCGGTGTTCCAGATCCGGACCGACTGATCGAATGACGCCGAGGCCAGCAGGCTGCCGTCGGGGCTGGTCGCGACGGCGGTCACCTGGTCGCCGTGTCCGCCGAAAGCGCGCGTCTCGGCCGCGCTGGGCAGGTCCCAGAGCTTCACCGTCTTGTCGGCGCTCGCTGAGGCGATCTGCGGCGCCGCCGGGTGGAACGCGACCCGCGTCACCTGGTCGGCGTGGCCGGTGAGCGTGCCGAGCAGCTTGCCGTCGGCGATGCTCCAGATGCGCAGCGTCTTGTCCGCGCCGCCGCTGACCAGCAGCTTGGCGTCGGGGCTGAGCGCTACTGCCTGCACCGGCCCCTGGTGGCCGGCGAACGCGCGCTCGACCGCGCCGTTCGCGAAGTTGACCAGGCGGGCCTGGCCGTCGGCGGCACCCGTGATGAAGCGGGCCTCGTCGGGCAGCTGCACCAGCGACGTGAGCTCGGCCGGCTGCGCGATCGCGCGCGCCGGCTTGAGGGGCAGCTGCCAGAGCTTGACCGTGCCGTCCTTCGAGCCCGAAACGAGCTGCTGGTTGTTGCCGGAGAAGGCGAGGCTCGTGATCGGTTCGACGTGCGCCCCGATCACGCCCAGCGCCTGGCCGTTGGTCGCATTGTACAGGCGGATGATTTTGTCGTCGCCGCCGGCCGCTACCTGCTGATTGTCGCTGCTGTAGGCGACGGCGGACACCGGCCCGGTGCTGCCGTCGAACGTACGCACCTGCTGCCCGGTCATCACCGCGTGCAGCCGCACCGTCTTGTCGGCTCCCCCGGAGAGCACGTTCGCCCCGTCGCCCGAGATCGCGACCGCCTGCACCGCGTCGCCGTAGCCGCCGATATCACGCGGCGGCTTGATCGGCAGTTCCCAGAGCTTGATCGAGCCGTCCGCTCCCGTGGTCGCCACCTGGGTGTTATTGGGATGAAAGGCGATTCCCGTCGGCTCCTGCAGATAGCCCTCGAGACTCCCCTGCTCCTTGCCGTCCGCGGCGTTCCAGACCCGCAGCGTGCGGTCCGCCCCGATCGCCGCCAACAGCGCGCCGTTCGGGCTGTACACCACGCCCAGCACGGGCGCACCGGCCGCCAGGCTGCGTGCCTCCTTGCCGGCGGCCAGGTCCCAGACCTTCACGGTTTTGTCCAGGCTGGCCGAGGCCAGGAACTTGCCGTCGTTGTTGAGCGCGACCGCCCGCACCTGGTCCTCATGCCCGGCAAGAACGCGGATCGGCGCGGCATTGGGCAGCTGCCAGCTCTTCACGGTCTTGTCAAAGCTCGCCGAGGCGATGAAACGCATGTCCTTGGAGACCGCCACGCCCAGCACCAGCGCCTGGTGCCCCTCCAGTTTCTTGATTTCCTTCCCGTCGCTTGCGTTCCAGAGACGGATCGTCTTGTCGAAACTCCCCGTCACGATGAACTTGCCGTCCGGACTGAATGCGATGCAATAGACCGGATCCGTGTGGCCGCTGAGCGTGAGCTTCGGCTCATCCGCGCGCGCCGCGGCGACCACGAGCGATCCACATACGGCACCAATCCACAAGAGGCGGCGCACCGGGAAAACAAGCGGGGTGGGCATGGCGTGTCCTCAGCATGGGGAGTGTGTCACTTACGTGCGACCGCGTGCGGCGGCCGCGGCGGGTTCCATGACGCGGCAACATCGTCCGAAGGCGGGGGGCCGGTCCCAGGGCCTGCGCAGGATCTGAGTTTCCGCTAGCCGGGGGGAATCGTCAAGGTCGAAGACGAGCGAGAGGCAGGGCGGGGCGTGCGGCGGGGAGAAAAAAAGCTGCGGACGAACCACGAAAAGGCTCGGAACTCCCCCATGGAACGAGCCGCCGAATCCGAGCCTGCGAACCAATCGAACTGGCGTGTGCCGAACACCGGCGCTTGGTTATGCCCTAAGGACCAAGTTGGCGAGGTACCGTGTCCAAACTTAATTTCAGGGTTTAGACCGGTGTCCGCCCGAACACACGCGTCGTTCGCTCCGTTCGCCGCTCTGCGATCAGCGCTCACCACTCCGGAATAGAGAAGCCCCGACAGAATCCGTGATTGCGTCCGCAGCGGGCGATTCGCAATAGATCGAACTTGCTGTAGGGCAAATCAAAGGCCGCACCATCACGATTGCATGAAACAATTTTGATCGGAAAGCGTAGGTCTATTGAGAACAATCGCTTACGTTGCGAATCCACGTGTCGGGGCCCGGACGGATGCTGGGCACGGCACTGTGCAGAATCCGACGGATCGTCGGAGGATTTTTGGAATATGGATGCTCCAACGTCATCGCTTTGTTAGAGTTGCATTCTGTCAAATCGATCGTCCAGAAACCGTCATACTGTCCAACAACGGTCTTTGCTGAAGAGCGATTGCCCCCATGATGCAGCAGCCTGACTCGCGGTTGTTTCGGCAGGTGATGCGCGTGCGCTACGCGATCATCGCGGTCATGCTGATCGCGTACACGATCGTGTGGCTGATGGCGGTCGAGTCCATCCAGTTCGCGGTGATGACCGGCCTCCTGGCCGGCGAGGCACTGCTCAGCGCGGTGCTCTTCTTCGCGCTGCAGCGCCGGCACCGGGCGCTGCTGGTGCACCTCAGCCTGCTGAGCGACACGGTGGCGAGCACGGGGCTGATCGTCTGCACCGGGTACGCGGGGAGTCCCTTTCCGCTGTTCTACGTGCTGATCGTGCTGGCTGGCGGGCTGCTGTACGGCCAGGCCACGGGGATCACGTATCTCGCCGTCGTATCGCTGGCGAACATCTTCGTGCTCGTGCAGGACCAGGCTTTTCCCATGCGGGATTCCCGGTTCGTGCGTAAGCCGCCCTACTTCATCATGGGAGCCGCTCTGCCTCTGGTCGCCGCGCAGATGCTGCTGGTCGTGAAGTTGACCCAGCGCGGCCGCTACCTCCAGACGCTGTATGAGAACGTGAGCGATGGGCTGCTGGTGCTGAACGACGCCGGCCAGATCGTGGACGCCAACAGCCGGGCGGCACAGATGACGTGCCGGACGCACCAGGAGCTGATCACCGCTTCGCTGCGATCGCTCGCCGCGAATGGCGACGAGGAAGCGGAGCTGGTGACGGACCGGCTGCGTCGTTGCATCGGGGGGGAGCCGGTCTCGTTCGAGATGGCGCTGGCGCGCGGCGACGGGCTGGCACTGCCGGTCGAGATCAACGCGCAGCGCGTGGTTGGCGTCTCGCCCGGCCTGGTGCAGGCCTTTGCGCGAGATATCTCCGCGCGGCGCATCATGGAGGCAGAGATACGACGGCAGAACGAGGAGCTGCGCCGGATCAACCAGGAGCTGCAGGTCGGGCGCGACCTGGCGCTGAACGCCAGCCGTCTCAAGAGCCAGTTCCTGGCCAATATGTCGCACGAGCTACGTACGCCGCTCAACTCGATCATCGGCTACACGCAGTTCGTGCTCGAGGACCGGGAGCGTCCCCTGCCGGACGACCAGCGGGAAGACCTGGGCCGCGTTCTGCACGCCGGCCGCCACCTACTCGATCTGATCAACGGCGTGCTGGACGTGGCGCGCATCGAGTCGGGTAGGGAATCGGTGAGCATCTCGTTGCTGGATCTTCGCGCCCTGGTCGAGAGTGTGATCGATGCCGTGGCGCCGATGGCGAAGGTCAAGGGGCTGTCGATCGATTACCGCGTGGAAGGGGGTCTGCCGCTACTCGAAACCGACGAGAAGAAGTTGCGACAGGTGCTGCTCAACCTACTGGCCAACGCCGTGAAATTCACCGACCGGGGGTCGGTGCGTGTCATCTGCACCCGCGCGGACGCAGGCGCGCTGCGCGTCGCGGTGAGTGATACCGGCATCGGCATTCCGGCCGAGCATCTGGACGACATTTTCAGCGAGTTCCATCAGGTGGACCCGTCCATCCACAAGCGGTACGGCGGGACGGGGCTCGGCCTGGCCATCGCGCGCCGGCTGACGGATCTGCTCAAGGGAACGATCCAGGTGGAGAGCGTCCCCGGCGCGGGATCGACGTTCATCCTTACGATCCCGCTGCGGCTCAGTGCCGCCGAAGCCACGGTGCACGCGTTGCCCGCGCCGCCGCCCACGAGCCAGGCCGGGCCGGTCGAGCGACGCGGGGCCGTGCTGGTGGTGGACGACCAGCAGGACGCTCGCCTGATGATCGCACGCCAGCTGAGCGATGCCGGGTACCCGGTCTGTACGGCGGCGAGCAGCGAGGAGGCGGTGCGTATCGCGCGGCAAGTCTCGCCGGCCGCCATCACGCTGGACCTTCTGCTGAACGGCGAGCGGGACGGGCTCGAGACGCTCGAGCTGCTCAAGGGGGACGCCGCGACTCGCGACATCCCCGTCGTCATCGTGAGCGTGGCACAGGACTCGGTAGCCGGCGAGATCCCGGGGGCGGCCGCCTGCGTCGCCAAGCCGGTGCGTCCCGGACAACTTCGCGACGTGCTGGACGCCCTCGGGGTGCGGCCCAGCCCGCCGGCCGAGACGGCGACTGGCGTGAGCATGCCATGACCCCC